>CAYUYN010000274.1:0-5620 GCA_964449185.1 uncultured Anaerolineales bacterium
TAAGTTTAGCACGGAAAGTGAACGGGCGGCCTTTCGACCGCCCATCCGTTTACATCCATCTGCGTAGCGATCCGTTGACTACTTCTTCCCATCCCCATCCCGGTTGCCCACCAACCCAGAAATCAGGCTGGTGAACTCCATCGGAAAGATGTACTTGGTGGACGGGCTGGCGCCGAGCGCCTTCAGTGTTTCGAAGTACTGAAGCGTCATGGTCTTCTGGTCGATGTTGCTGGCGGCGCCGTAGATGGTCTGGAGGGCCGAGGCAAAGCCTTCGGCGCGCAGGAGCTGGGCCTGCTTGTCGCCCTCGGCGCGCAGGATGTTGGACTGGCGCTCGCCTTCGGCCTGGAGGATGGCCGCCTGCCGCTGGCCTTCGGCGCGGTTGATGGCCGCTTCCTTATCGCCGGTGGACTCGGTCACCAGGGCGCGGCGGGTGCGCTCGGCCGACATCTGCCGGTTCATGGCGTCCTGCACGTCGCGCGGCGGGATGATCTCGCGGATCTCGACGTTGGTGACTTTGACACCCCAGCGCTCGGTGACTTCGTCCAGCTTGACGCGCAGGGTCTGGTTGATGTGCTCGCGCTGGGACAGCACATCGTCCAGCGCGATGCCGCCGATGACCGAGCGCAGGGTGGTCGTCGCCATACCCTGCGAGGCAATCTCGAAGTTGCCCACGCCCACCACGGTCAGGGTGGGGTCGATGACCTTGTAGTACCACAGGAAGTCAATGGAGATGGGCGCGTTGTCCTTGGTGATCGAGGTCTGGTGCGGGATCTCGCGCACCTGCTCGCGCAGGTCTACGTTGCGGGCGTTGTCCACCACGGGCAGCAACAGCACCAGGCCCGGGCCCTTCACCCCGATCACGCGGCCCAGGCGCAGCACCACCAGGCGCTGATACTCGGGCACCACGCGCACGGCGGTCGTCAGGATCGCCAGCGCCGCCACGAGCAGGACGAACACGATCACCGCCCAACCCACCACGTCTGAGCCAAAAATGTCCATGTTGAGGCCTCCTTACGGGCCGTTCTCACTGGTTGAGACCACTGGTGCGGCGCCCGGCCGGGCGGGCGCCACCTTCAAGATCAGCCCGTTGCGCTCAAGCACCACCACCTCGGTCTCCGGTAGGAGGCGGTGCTCGGCGGTGGCGCTCCACAACTCGCCGCCCACGTACACGCTGCCCTGGCGCTCGACGTCGGTGCGGGTCACCCCCACCTGGCCGATCAGCCGGCCCGCAGCCGTTTCTGCGTCCGCTTGTCCATGGCCATGTTAATCGCAATCCACGCGCGCTGGCTGGCTGCCGCCCGACAAGCAGCCGGCAAGCCGCCAAGGAGCTCAGGCAGATCGGATCGTGGCAGATTATACAACCGCAGCGGAGGGCGGACAAAGTGCCGGGAGAAGGTGGGGGAGCGCCGGCGCCGCTGTTTCGCCGGCTGACAGTTCCCTATATGTCGTTTCGGTTTTACAATCAGGCGCGCATCACTATGACCGACTGGGTGCTCGCTCTATCTTATTGGCTGCACATGCTCGCCACCATCGTCTGGGTTGGCGGGCTGGCGCTGATGGCGCTGGTGGTCTGGCCGGGAGCGCGGGCGGTGCTGGGCCCCGGCCCGCAGCTGGCCGACCTGCTCACGCGGCTGCAGCGCCGCTTTAGCCCGTGGGCTTGGGGCAGCCTGGCGGTGCTCATCGTCACCGGGCTGACCCAGATGGCGGGCAACGAGCACTACGACGGCTTCCTGCGGGTGACCAACACCTGGGCCATGGTCATCTTGCTCAAGCACATCGCCATTGGCGGCATGGTGCTGATCGGCGTCTACCAACAGTGGTCGGTGCAGCCGGCCCTGGTGCGGCTGGCCACCCTGCAGGCCCACGGCCGCGACGCGCCCGGCCTGGAGGCCCTGCGCCGGCGCGAGTTGACCCTCACCCGCCTCAATCTCGCTTGCGGCGTGCTGGTGCTGGGATTCACCGCGGTCGCGCGCGTGCTGTAGCCCCCGGCCCGGCTGGACCTCGCCATGGAGACCACCGCCTCGCGCCACTGCACCCTGGCCTGCGCCCATTGCGGCCGGGCCGCGGCCGAGCTGGCGCTGCTGCCCAGCGGCACGGTGAAGGCCGGGGCCGCCAGCACGCGCGACCGCCTGGAACGCACCGACTTCATGGGGTCGCTCACTCGCTTTGGCAGCCCCACCGAACTGGCGCAGCTATTTGAGGCGGTCTGCAACGGCCACTATGCGGCCGCGCGCGACATCGACACCGACTTTGTATCGTTTCATTGCCGCGTGTGCGCGGCGGTCTACTGCGACACCTGTTGGCGCCTGAGCGCGCCGGTGTTTGATGAGGGGTTTTACGACTACACCCTGGGCACGTGCCCGCAAGGGCATGAACAGATGGTCGATGACTAAAGCCGCTGCGCCGAAAATATTTGCCGGGTGGCCGGTCGCGGGCATGGCCCGAGACCGGCCACCCGGCACCCATGTTCTTGCTTGAACGGCTGAGGACACGAATTTCCCGCCAAATTGACATAGAATATTTGTGCTTGACTAGCACACCCGTTCGGTATACACTCAGCGTACGAGTAGGCTGGCTAGGCACGGAGGTGGATATGGCAAAAGGCAAGCTATCGACGCGGCAAGAGGAGATGATCCAATTCATCGGGCGCTTCACGCGCGATAAGGGCTACCCGCCCACCATTCGACAGATTGGTCAGGCGGTGAAGATTTCGTCCACCTCGGTCGTGAACTACAACCTGAACAAGCTGGAGCGGGACGGCTTCATCATGCGCGACCTCAAGGTTTCGCGCGGCGTGCGGCTGGCCGACGACTACAGCCGCCAGTTCACCCGCAGCAGCGATCGGCTGACCATCCCCCTGGCGGGCGTCATCTTCGCCAGCGAGCCGGTGTTGGTGGGCGATACGCCGCAGACCGCGACGGACGAAGTGATCGAGCTGACGCGCGACCTCATCCGCGACGAGGGCGACCTGTTTGCGCTGCGCGTCAAGGGCAACTCGATGATCGACGCCATGGTCAGCGATGGCGACATCGTGATCATGAAGAAGGTCGACCGCGCCCGCAACGGCGAGATGGTGGCCGTGTGGCTCACCGACCGCAATGAGACGACGCTCAAGCACTTTTTTCTCGAGAACGGGCGCGTGCGGCTCCAACCCGCCAACCCAACGATGAAGCCGATCATGATCGACGACCCGAGCGTGGTCGAGGTGCAGGGCAAGGTGATGCTGGTCGTGCGGCAGTTGAACTAAACACTAAACACACAGCCCGAGAGACCCAACACGGCGGGGACGCCTGTGCGTCCCCGCCGTTTGATTTAACCGGATGGCATTTTCTGGTATCATCACCCCCACCCCGGTTGGGAGCACGGCGTTGACCCAAGACAAGCCAAAGAAAACTATTCTGCTGACAAACGATGATGGCATCCGGTCGCCCGGGCTGTGGGCGGCGGCGGCGGCGTTGGCGCCGCTGGGCTACGTGACGGTGGCCGCACCTCTCAACCAGTGGAGCGGTGCTAGCCGCAGCCTGCCCTACCACTCGGAAGGCCGCATCTACGAAGAGAGCGTCACCGTGGGCGGCCAGACCTGGAAGGTCTATGCGGTGGACGGCACCCCGGCCCAGGCGGTGCAGCATGGCCTGGTGGAGCTCATGCCGGCCTACCCCGACCTGATCGTGGCCGGGATCAACTACGGGGAGAACGTGGGCAGCGGCGTCACCATCTCGGGGACGGTGGGCGCGGCCCTGGAAGGCGCCAGCTTTGGGGTGCCGGGGCTGGCCGTGTCGCTGCAGACCGACAGCCAGTACCACCTCAGCCACTCCACCGAGGTAGATTTTGCGGCGGCGGGCTACTTCACGCACAAGTTTGCGCGGCTGCTGCTGAGCGTGCCGCGCGCAGCGGACCTCGACGTGCTCAAGATCGAAGTGCCCGACAGCGCCACGCCCGAGACGGCCTGGCGCTTTACGCGGCTGTCGCGCACGCGCTACTACCTGCCCCAAAAGCCGCCGGAGCGCCGCCACCTCAACGACCGGGGCAGCATCCCCTATCAGCGGCAGATCGAGCCGGAGCGCCTGGAGCCGGATTCGGACGTGCGCGCGCTGGTGGACGGCGTGGTCTCGGTCACGCCGCTCAGCCTCGACATTACTTCGCGCGTGGACCTCCCCACCCTGCAGCAGCTCTACCGCCAGGCCGACACCGATCTGCGGCGCAAGGCCGACCCGCCCGGCGCGCCCGACGCGGCCAATTGACGCGGACCGCACCCAGAAAGGACCACCATGCAAGCCTTCTACGACTATCTCGACGCGCATCACGACCAGTTCCTGGCCGAGCTCAAGCGCTATCTGCGCCAGCCGAGCGTGGCCGCGCAGAACCTGGGCATGGCCGAGATGGCGCAGCTCGCCAAAGAGCGCCTGGAGGCGCGCGGCTTCGCGGTGCAAATCCTGCCGACCGGCGGCTTCCCGGTGGTGTACGGCGAAATCGGCCAGGGGCCCAAAACCCTGCTGATCTACGACCACTACGACGTGCAGCCGCCCGAGCCCCTGGCGCTGTGGGAGACCCCGGCCTTCGAGCCGACCGAGCGCAACGGCAACCTGTACGCGCGCGGCGTGGCCGACAACAAGGGCGACCAGATGTGCCGCATGCAGGCCATCGAGGCCTGGCTGGCCACCCGGGGCGACTTGCCGCTCAAGATCAAGTGGGTCATCGAGGGCGAAGAGGAAATCGGCAGCCCGAACCTGGAGCACTTCGCGCGCGAGCACGCCGGCTTGCTGAAGGCCGATGGCTGCCTGTGGGAGACCGGCGGCCGCAATGAGCTGGACCAGTTTGGCTTGTGGCTGGGCTTGAAGGGCATCGCTTACTTCGAGCTGCGGCTGAAGACGATGGACACCGACGCGCACTCGGCCAATGCGCCGGTGCTGCCCAACCCGGCCTGGCGCCTGGTGTGGGCCTTGAGCACCCTTAAGAGCCCGGACGACATGATTACCCTGGATGGCTACTGGGAGCACGTGGCGCCCCCCACCCCAGAGGAGATCGCCCTGGTGGATCGGCTGCCCTACGATGGCGAGAAGATCAAGGCCATCTATGGCGCCAAGCGCTTCATCAACGACATGGATGCGCAGCAGGCCAAGCGCGCCCTTTACTTCAATCCTACTCTAACGATCTGCGGCTTCGAGTCGGGCTACACCGGCGAGGGCACCAAGACCGTGCTGCCCAAGGAGGCGCGCGTCAAGCTGGACTTCCGCCTGGTGCCCGACCTGACGCCGGACGTGGTCTACGGCCTGCTGCGCCAGCACCTGGACCGGCACGGGTTCGAGGACGTGGAGAGCGTGCGCTTGGCGGGGGAGCACTCGGCCAGCTCCAGCGCCGAGGCCGGCGTGGTGCAGGCCGCCATCCGCGCTGCGCGCCAGGTGTACGGCGCCGACCCGGTCATCTACCCGCGCATGCCCGGCTCGGGACCGATGTACCCGCTGTCGAACATGCTGGGCATCCCGGCCGTGCTGGCGGGCATCACCCACCAAGGCGCCAAGGCGCACGCGCCGAATGAGCATATTCGGTTGAGCGAGTACTGGCTGGGACAGAAGTTTATCGGCGCGTTTATTCGCGAATTTGCCGAGGCTTAGACGAGAGG
>CAYUYN010000275.1:0-5620 GCA_964449185.1 uncultured Anaerolineales bacterium
CTGGCGCGCGCGTTCGGCCTGGCGCGCCTCGGCAAAGCGCTCGGCTTCCTTGTGCGCCCACTCATCGTAGGCGGCTTCGGCCGCGTCGGCCGTCTTGCCGCGGCGCCGCCCGCGCTGGCGCGAGGCCTCCCAGGCCTCGTCGGGCGGTGGGCCGTAGTCGGCTTCGGGCGCACCGCCCGCGTAATCCGCATAGCCGGGGGCGGCCCGGTTGCGTGCGCGGCCGGCGTCGTACTGCGCGCGGCGGTCCGGGTCGCCCAGGGTGTGGTAGGCCGCGTTGATCTTCTTCAGCCGGTCCTCGGCATACTGGCGCACGCCCGCGCTCACCTGCTGCAGGCGGTCGGGGTGGTGGAGCTGCACCAGGATGCGGTAGGCGCTTTTGATTTGTTCGGCGGTGGCGTCTGGGGGAACGTCCAGAATTTCGTAGTGCTTCATGCGCTCAGTGGAGAATCTGGCTCAGGAACTGCCGCGTGCGCTCCTCGCGTGGGCTGCGGTAGAACTCGGCGGGTTCGTTCCTTTCGACGATCTTGCCGTGGTCCATAAAGATGATCTCGCTGGCGGCGTTGCGCGCGAAGCCCATCTCGTGCGTCACCACCACCATGGTCATGCCCTCGCGCGCCAGGGCCTGCATCACGTCCAGCACTTCGGCGATCATCTCGGGGTCCAGGGCGGAGGTAGGCTCGTCAAACAGCATCACCTTGGGGTTCATGGCCAGCGAGCGGGCGATGGCCACGCGCTGCTGCTGCCCGCCCGAAAGCTGGCTGGGATAGGAGGCGGCCTTCTCGGGGATGCCCACGCGCTCGAGCTGCTGGCGGGCGATGCGCTGGGCCTCGGCCGGCTTGCGGCCGCGCACCACGCGCTGCGCCAGCATGATGTTCTCCAGCGCCGTCAGGTGCGGGAACAGGTTGAACTGCTGGAAGACCATGCCCACCTCGGCGCGCACGGCGTTGATGTCCTTAGAGTTGTGGGTCAGGTGCTTGCCGTCCACCCAGATCTCTCCGCTGGTGGGCGTTTCCAGGTGGTTAATGCAGCGCAGCACGGTGGATTTGCCCGAGCCGCTTGGGCCGATGATGACCATGACCTGGCCCTGGAGCACGGTCAGGTTAACGCCATTGACGGCCTTGAGCGGGCCGAATTGTTTGACCAGGTCTTTGATGACGAGCATTTCGCGCCCCGGCGCACTTGCGGTCATGCCACCTCCTCGCGGCGCGTGGGTCTCACCACCAGCTGGAGCCGCTGGTTAAAGTATACGAAGAATGCCGTCATTTGTAATTGGTCAATTGTAACTGGAAATTGCTTGACAATTACCCATGACCTCTGCTACCCGCCTTTGCCGCCCGCGCTCATCCGCTCCTCCACCCACTTCATCACCAGCGACAGCGTAATCGTCATGGTGAGGTACATAAAGGCCAGCATGTTGTATGTCTCGGGGTAACGGAAGGACACTGCGGCGTATAGGCGGGCTCCCTGAGTGATTTCGCGCACGCCCAGGATCGAGACCAGCGACGAGTCCTTGAGCATGGAGATAAAATCGTTGCCCAGGGGCGGCAGGATGCGGCGGACGGCCTGGGGCAGGATGATGTAGCGCATGGCGTGGAAGTAGCTCATGCCCAGGGAGCGAGCCGCTTCCATCTGCCCGCGGCCAATGGACTCGATGCCAGCCCGGAAAGTCTCGGCCTCAAAGCCGCCGTAAGCCAGCGCCAGGGCGATGACGGCGCGCGGCAGCAGGTCCAGGTCTTGGGTGGTGCGCTGGGCCAGCCAGTTGCCCGAGCCCAGCAGGCCCGCGACCAGACTGCTCTGGCCAATGGACCGCACCAGGCCAAAGAAGGCCGGCGTGAGCACAAAAGCCACGTAGAAGATCTGCACGATCATGGGCACGCCGCGGATGATCTGCACGTACAGCGTGGCGAGGTTGAAGAGGACGGGGTTCTTGGAAACGCGGCCCAGACCGGCGATGAGGCCGATCATGATGGCGGCGCTGTAGGCCACCAGGGTCACGCCGATTGTCACCCCGATGCCGGAAATCAGCTTGCCCAGGATGACGGTATACAGCTCATCGGTGGCGATCTTGTACGAGAGGATCACCCCGGCCAGCAGCAGGATCAGCAGCCACCAGGGCAACTGCGAGAGGGTGCCCACCATGCGGCTTTGGCCCGTGCCGACCGGCTGGGGGGTGGGTTCGATCGTCGGGGAAGCCCTGGCCGTCATGGCGCCATCCTTCTATTAGCAAGAAAGGCGCAGGACCGGAGGTCCTGCGCCTTTGGTCGGCCGTTACCCGCTATGGGGCGGGTGTTTCGTCGTATTCGACCGGGGCGATATCGTCGTAAGTCATGACGAAATCCGGGCCAAACCACTTCGCGTTGATGGTCTCCAGCGTGCCATCCCCCTTCATGGCGGTCAGAGCCGCGTTGAAAGGCTCCACCAGGGCCGAGCCCTTGGGGAAGACAAAGCCCAGTTCCTGGCCCACCAGCGTGCCGTCGATCATCTTAATCTTGTCGGCGTTGACGCCGACGTAGCCCTGCCCGGCGGTGCTGTCGATGACCACGCCGTCCACGTCGCCGGCGATCAGCGCCTGCACGGCATCGCCAAAGGTGTCCAGCGCCACCACGCGGTCCTCGCCCACCAGCTTGACGGCTTCGTCGTAGTTGGTGGTGCCCTTCTGCGTGCCCAGCTTGGCGTCGTTGCTGCCCTTGAAGTCATCGACCTTGACAAAGCGCGTCTCGTCCAGGCGGACCATAATGCGCTGATCGACGGCGATGTAGCCCTGCGAGAAATCCACCACCCGCGCGCGCTCGTCGGTGATGGTGATGCCGTCGGCGGCCACGTCAAACTGGCCCTCGGCCACGGCGGCGATCATGTTCTCCCAGCCGATTTCCTGGTAGACCGGCTTGCAGTTCAGGCGCTTGCAGATCTCATCCAGGGTGTCGTAGTCCCAGCCCTCGGCCTGGCCGTTGTCCAGGCGGATGTAGTTGAAGGGCAGGTAGGCGTTCTCGATGGCCACGGTCACCTCGCGGCCGCCCAAGTCGGGCAGGCCATCGGCGCCTGTGCCCGTGGGGCCGGCCGGCGTGGCCGGGCCGCAGGCCGCCAGCATCAGAGAAAGGCCCAGTAGGCCAGTCCAAAAACGTTTTCCTTTCATTCTCATCTCCTCCTTTGGTCAAGAACCGTTACCGGCCAGGCCGGCAGCGTACGATGGATCAAACGCTATTCTAGGCCGAATGTGAGCAGGTGACAAGGTGACAACGGTATAATGCTCGCATGGACCTCCGCCCCATCTCCTTTCCGCTCTCGCGCGTGGCGCGGCAGCTTCAGCGCAGCGCCATGCGCGATCTCATTGCGCTGGCGTCGCGGCCGGAGATCATCTCGTTCGCCGGCGGGCTGCCGGCCGCCGACTGCCTGCCCTTGGCGCAGGTGACCACCTGTGTCGACGCGGTGCTGGCCGCCGCGGGCCGCCGCGCCTTGCAGTATGGCCCGCCCTATGCGCCCCTGCGCGATTGGATCGCCGGCTATATGCGGGGCCGCGGCGTGGACTGCGCCGTGGAGCAGGTGTTTATCACCAACGGCGCCCAACAGGCGCTGGAAATTCTCGGCCGGCTGCTGCTGGACCCGGGCGAGGCGGCGGTGGTGGAGGCGTTGACCTTTACCGGCATCGCCCAGGTGATGCAGGCCCACGGCGCCAGGCTGCGCGCCGCGCCCTTGGACCTGGCGACCGGGGTGGAAGTGGAGGCGTGGGAAAGGGCGCTGACGGGCGGGGTGGGGGGCCGGTTGGCGCGGGTGGGGGCCGTGATCCCCGACTTTCATAACCCGGTGGGCGCCAGCCTGACGCCCACCAAGCGCGCGGCCCTGGCCGCGGCGGCGGCGCGCACCGGCGTGCCCCTGATCGAGGACGACCCGTATTCCCTGCTGCGCTACGCCGGCGAGACCCAGCCGCCCATCAAGGCCTACGACGAGGCCGGGCTGGTGCTGTATATCGGCTCGTTCTCCAAGATCATCGCGCCCGCCCTGCGCCTGGGCTGGATCGTGGCGCCGGTGGACCTGATCGGCCGGCTGACCGTGCTGCGCGAGAGCCTGGACCTGGAGTCGTCGCAACTGCTCCAGCGCGTGGCCACCGAGTTCCTCACGCGCGGCTTCCTCGAGCCGCACGTGCAGGCCCTCAATGCCGCCAACCTCACCCGGCGCAATGCCATGCTGGCCGCGTTGGCGCGCGAGCTGGGCGATGTGGCCGAATGGACCGTGCCGGAAGGCGGCCTGTTCTTGTGGGTGACCCTGCCCAAGCAGGTGGACACGGACGCGCTCTTCCCGGCCGCGCTGGAAAAGAAGGTGGCCTACATCCCCGGCGTACACTTCTCGGCCGAGCGGGCCTATGGCAATGCGCTGCGCCTCAACTACTCCAACGCCACGCCTGACCGCATCGACGAAGGCGTGCGGCGGTTGGCCATGGCGCTGCGGGAGTACCTGGGGTAGGTCAAGAGCTTTACCACTAAGACACGCGGCCACGAAGTTTAGTAAGGGGTTCTTTGTGTCATGTCGTGTCTTGGCGCCTTGGTGGTGATCCCATGCCCGACTTTCAATACACCCCGCCGCCCCAAAAAATAGCTTTCGGGGTCGATGCGCTACACCTTCTGCCTGGCTACCTCCAGGCTTTTGGCTGGCGGCGCGTGCTCTTGGTCACCACGGGCTCGGCCCGGCGCAGCGGCCGCGCCGAGCAAGTCGCGGCGCTGCTGGGGGAGGCGCTGGCGGCCACCTATGACCGCGTCCAGCCGCACGTCCCCGAGGAGCAGGTGGACGAGGCCTTCCGCCGCGCGCGCGAGCGCGAGGTCGACGTGGTGCTCGGCCTGGGCGGCGGCAGCGCCATTGGCCTGGCCAAAGCGGTGAGTTATGTGCTCAATAGCCTACGCACCGGCCAGGCGCCCGACCCGGATGGTTCCAGCGAACAACCACCGGCAGCCGTGGCCGCCATCCCCACCACCTACGCCGGGTCCGAGATGACGCCCATCTTTGGCATGACCACCCGCACGGAGGGCGGCGCGCAGAAGGTCACCACGAGCGACCCGCGCGTCCTGCCGCGCCTGGTGATCTACGATCCGGCCCTCACCGTCGACCTGCCGCCCGACCTCACCGCCTCCACCGGCATTAACGCCCTGGCGCATTGCGTCGAAGCCGTCTATGCCATCAACCGCCATCCCCTCTCGACACAGGCGGCTCTGGCCGGCGCCCGCGCCATCAGCCGCGCGCTGCCGCGCTGCTTTGCGGCGGGCGACGATCTGGACGCCCGCACCGAAATGCTCGAGGGCGCGCACATGGCCGGCAAGGCCCTCTCGGACGTGGCGATGGGCCTGCACCACGGGCTGTGCCACGTACTGGGGGGCTCGGCCGGCGTGCCGCACGGCGTGGCGAATGCCATCATTCTGCCGCACGCCATGCGCTTCAACCTCGACGCCACCGCCCCGCAACTGGACGCCCTGGCCGCGGCCATGGGCCTCCCCAACGCCCAGGCCGCCATCGACCACATCGACGCCCTCATCCGCGCCCTGGGCCTCCCCCAGCGCCTGCGGGAGGCCGGCGTCTCGCAAGCCGACCTCCCGCGCCTCGCCCGCCTGGCCGCGGAGAGCAAAACGGTGAAGAA
>CAYUYN010000276.1:0-3882 GCA_964449185.1 uncultured Anaerolineales bacterium
CTAAGAGCCCGTCGTCTGTCGCGCGTAGCGGATCGTCCGCCGTCGCCTTTAGTACCGCGGCACGTCGGGGTCCACCATCACCGACCAGGCGTCGATGCCGCCGCGCAGGTTGGCAACGTGCTGGAAGCCCAGGCTGCGCAGGTAGGCCGTGGCCTGGCCGCTGCGCATGCCCGAGTGGCACTGGAGGACGATTTCGGCCTCTTTGTCCAGCTCTTGCGCCCAATCCATGATATCGCCGAGGGACTTGAGCTGCGCCCCTTCGATGCGGCAGAAGCGATGCTCGTTGGGCTCGCGCACGTCGATGACGAGCGGCGGGTTGGGACCCTTGAGCTTTTCGGCCAACTCTTTGGGGTTGATTTCGGGAACCATGCCGGCCTCCTGGGGTTAGCGGATCCCGATTATGGGCACGGGCGTGAAGATGAGCACGAAAATGACGAGCACGAGGAGGGCCAGGGCCTTGCGTTTGGGGTCCAGCTCGGTGATCTGATCCAACGGTTCGGCCTGCATGCGGCCCATGAAAAATATGAGCGCCGCGTACAAAAACCAGCCAGTCCATAGAAAGCCCAGGGCCACCAGCACGGCGACCACCACCGGCAAAACCTTGCGGCTGCGGCCGCCGATGAGCACGTACAAGGCGTGGCCGCCGTCGAGCTGCCCGGCCGGGATGAGGTTGAGACCGGTGACCAGCAGCCCGGCCCAGCCCGCCCAGGCCACCACGTTGAGATAGACGTCCGTTCCGCCCACTGGCGCCGGGGTGCCGAGCACGTAGAACCGCAGCATGTACAACCAGGCCGGCAGGTCGCCATAGGAGGCGGGCGCGGGCAGGAACTGCCCGTGCACGAGCCACTTCACAAACACGTAGAAGATGGAGTTGCCCTCAATGGTCATGAGCTGCCCGTCCGGCACGGGGCCAATGGGGCTGACCACCGACGTCAACTGGCCATAGATCAGGACCGGGATGGCCACCACCAGCCCGGCCAGGGGCCCGGCCACGGCGATATCGAGCAGCGCGCGCCGGTTGAGCGGCGGCGACTTGAGGCGGATAAAGGCGCCCAGCGTGCCAAACGGGCTGAGAGGAAAGGGAATGAAGTACGGCAGGGTGACGGCCACGTTGTGGTAGCGCGCCGCGAAGTAGTGGCCGAATTCGTGCGCCAACAGGATGCCTAACATACTGGCGATGAACGGCCAGCCGCCCCAGAGAAAGGCCAACCACTCCGCCGGCGTCACCGGCGCCGGGCCGCCATTATACGAATTCACGTAGCCGGCGCCGACCCACAGAACACTCACACAGGTCGCCGCGAACAGCGCCACGTTGATCCATGCTCGCGATGGCTCGGGCTGGAGGGTGCCGGGCACGGCCAGGACCAGGTGCGTGTCGCCGTCTTTGCGAAAGAGCGGGGTGTAGCTCAGCTCGCGGAAGGAGGCGGCCGCCAGCCGGTAGGCCTGCACGGAGTCCATCGCCAGACGGCCCCGGAAGCGCACGGCGTATTCCTTGCCGTCGCCCAGGGTCGTGTCCGTGATGTGCATGAACTGGCTGGCGGCCGAGCGGAGCAATTCGGTCGTATCGATCTGCGGCAACGTCGTCGGCTGCATTATCATTCCCGTCTGGCCTACCCTGGCGCCGGTTAGGCTGGCAAGCGCCCCGGTGGGGCGCCTACCTGCCAAAGTGTATCACGCCTATGCGCCCCTGCCCGCGCCCGTACGGTCGCGCGCCGCCACAGCGGGGATGGATGGGAGTCGAACCCACCTGACGCTTCTGAGAAGCGACACAACGGTTTTGAAGACCGCGGCTACCACCGGGTAACAACCACCCCCCTGGAAGGCAGGATTCTACCAGACATTGAATGCGATCGTGGGTGACAGGCTGACCCGGTGTGTTCACCGCCGATAAACCCCCCAGCCCAACAGCGCCGCCGCGGCAATGACCACCGCCGGGTTGATCCTGGTAAACGTCAGCACGCCAAACGTCACCGCGGCAATCAGCGCCTTGTCCCAACCCGTCGCCAGCGCCGGGCCCCACCCCTGATCCTTCGCGCGAAACACGGTGACGGCCAAATCGTAGGCGGTCCACAGCAGCAGGCCGACGACTACCGGGCGCACGGCGGTGAGCATGGCTTTGAGCGTGGCGGACTCTTTGATTTGATAGAAGTAGGCGATGGCCGCCAGCATGAGCAGGGTCGTCGGCAGCACCGTGCCCGCCGCGCCCGCCACCGCGCCCCACATGCCGGCCAGCTTGTAGCCCACAAAGGCCGACACCTGCGGCGCGATGGGGCCCGGCAGCGAGTTGCCCAGGGCTACAGCATCGGCAAACTCGTCGGGCGTGACCCAACCCTGCGCCACGGTCTCGCGCTGCATGAGGGCCAACGACGCCGGTCCGCCACCCCAAGACAGGAAGGCCACCCGGGTGAACAGCCAGAAGATTTGCCAATAGAGCATGTGGGGTTCCTCGTGAGTGGGTCGCGGCCGCGCCATTGTAGCATCGTCACGCGCGCCAGCCTCACCGTGCACCGACAAGGCAATGGTACAATTTCGCGAATGAAGATGCTGCTGCTGACACTGAGCCTGCTGTGCCTGGGCCTCACGGCTTGCGCCGGCGGCGTGAACACGGTGGATTTGCCGACCCCCCCGCCCGCCGTGACATTGACGCGCGTGCCGACGCAGCCGCCGGTGAGCACACCCACGCCCCTGCTCTTGCCGACCAGCATGGTCACGGAGGGGGCAACCCCAACCGATAACTCACTGTTCGCGGTGATCTCGGGAGACGATTGGCAAAGCGGACCCGAGACCGCGCCGGCTACCCTCCTCGTATACAGCGACTTTCAGTGCGCGTACTGCGCGCAGATCGCCCGCATGCTCACCCTGCTGCGCACCGAGTACCCCGACGATTTCCGCCTGGTGTTTCGGCACTATCCGCTGCCGCAGCACGACAAGGCCATCCTGGCCGCCGTCGCGGCCGAGGCCGCCGGCGCCCAGGGGAAGTTTTGGGAGATGCACGATTTGCTGTTCGCACGCCAGGCCGCCTGGACCGACCTGACCGAGGCGCAGTTCCAGGTGCTGCTGCGCACCTACGCCGGTGAGCTGGGCCTGGAACCGACACAGTTCGCGGACGACCTGGCCGGCGACGCCACCGAAGCGCGCGTGATCGAGGCGCACCGCGCGGCCACCTCCATCCCCCTGCCCGGGGCGCCCTTCCTGCTTTTTGACGGCGCGCCGATACAGGATGAGCGCATGCTCAATCACTGGGCGCTGGCCACGCTCATCCGGCTGGAGCGCCTCAAGGAGCGCCAATACACGGCGGCGCCGCCGGACATTATCAATCCCTTCAACACCTACCTGGCCACGCTCAAGACCGACAAAGGCGCTATCGTCATCAAGCTGTTCGCCGAGCGCACGCCGCTGACCGTGAACAACTTTGTCTTCCTGGCGCAGGCGGGCTGGTACGACGGCGTCACCTTTCACCGGATGATCCCGGGCTTCGCCGCGCAGACGGGCGACCCGAGCGGCACGGGTTACGGCGGGCCGGGTTACTTTATCCCCGACGAGATCGTGCCGGACCTGCGGTACAATGCCGCCGGCTGGGTGGGCATGTCCAACTCGGGCCGCGACACCAACGGCAGCCAGTTCTTCATCACCCTCGGACCCACCCCCGAATTGGATGGCAAGTACACGCTGTTTGGGCAGGTGGTCAGCGGGCTGGATGTGGTTGAGGCGCTGACCCCGCGTGACCCCAACGCCAACTCCGAGGCGCCGCCGGGCGACCTCATCCTTTCCATTACCATCGAGGAGCAAGAATGATAGCCAAAGCACGCCCACGCCGCGCTGAGGCGTCCGAGGCGCCGCCGGGCGACCTCATCCTTTCCATTACCATCGAGGAGCAAGAAT
>CAYUYN010000276.1:3982-5619 GCA_964449185.1 uncultured Anaerolineales bacterium
TCCGAGGCGCCGCCGGGCGACCTCATCCTTTCCATTACCATCGAGGAGCAAGAATGATAGCCAAAGCACGCCCACGCCGCGCTGAGGCGTCCGAGGCGCCGCCGGGCGACCTCATCCTCTCCATTACCATCGAGGAGCAAGAATGAAAGCCAAAGCACGCCGCCGCCGCGCCAAGGCGCGGGCCAACCTGCCGGTGTACATCATCGCCGGCGTCTTGCTGGCCGTGGTGGCCTTCCTGTTCTACAACATCTGGCAGGGCAGCCGGGGCGCCAGCACGGGCGCCAAGAGCTGGTCCGAGCCGCCGGCCATGACGATTGACGTCAACAAGAGCTACACCGCCGCCATTGAGACGGACAAGGGCGAGATCGTGCTGCAACTGCTGCCCCAGGCCGCGCCGCAGACTGTCAATAGCTTTGTGTTCCTGGCGCGCCAGGGCTACTACGACGGCGTGACCTTTCACCGCGTGCTGCCCGGCTTTATGGCGCAGGGCGGCGACCCCACCGGCACCGGCAGCGGCGGTCCCGGCTATATGATCCCGAACGAGGAGGGCGGGCTGCTCTTCGACAGCGCCGGCGTGTTGGCCATGGCCAACTCCGGCCGCGACCGCAACGGCAGCCAGTTCTTCATCACCTATGCCCCGCAGCCCAGCCTGGACGGCGGCTACACGATCTTTGGCCGCGTGATCAGCGGGATGGACGTGGTCCAGGCCCTGACCCCGCGCGACCCCGACAACCCGGCCGACACCGCGCCGGGCGACCCGCTCATCACCATCCGCATCACCGAGCAGTAGCGGCTGCCGACCAGCGCCCCATGCCACAGTTTGGCTGGAACGACTGCCCGGCAGGGCTGCGGCGACAAGCAACGGCCCTGGTGGCGGGCTTGCAGGCGGCGCTGGGCGACGAACTGGCAGGAGTCTATCTGCATGGCTCACTGGCCATGGGCTGCTTCAACCCCCAGCGCAGCGACCTGGACGTCCTGGTGGCCACCCGCGGGCGCCTGGCCGCCGAGGCGCGGCCGCGGCTGGCGCGGCTGCTCCTCAAGCTCTCGGGGGTGCCGGCCCCCATCGAGTTGAGCGTGCTCAGCGTCGCTGACCTCCACCCCTGGCGGCACCCGGCCCCCTACGAGTTTCATTACGGCGAAGATTGGCGGGACCGAACCCAGGCGCATCTCCTGACCAACACCTGGCCGGAGGCCGATTCCACGCCCACGGACCCGGACCTGGCCGCGCACCTGGCAGTGACCCTGGCGCGGGGCGTGAGCATGTGGGGACCGCCCGCGGCGGAGGTCTTGCCGACCGTTCCGGCCTCCGACTACATCGATTCGATCCTGGCTGACTTTCGCTGGGGGCGCGACTTGCTGGGGGTCAACCCGGTCTATTTCGTGCTGAACGCCTGCCGGGTGCGGGCCTTTCTGGCGGAGGGACGGTATCTTTCCAAAGATGAGGGCGGCGCGTGGGGCCTGCGGCGCCTGCCCGAGGCGCACCGGCCCATCATCCGGCAGGCGCTGCGGCTGTACCGGGGCGAGTTGGCCGGGGAGAACTGGAACAGCGCGGCGTTGGAGGCCTTTGCGGCGGCGATGGCGGAGGGGATCGAAGGGCGCGGCGGGAGGTCGTGAAGGTAAGGGCGGTCATCACAAGC
>CAYUYN010000277.1:0-5612 GCA_964449185.1 uncultured Anaerolineales bacterium
GGCACCAGGCCGCGCCGGAGCCGGCCGAACTCACCGTGCTCATCACCGGTGACGAAACCCTGCGCACGCTCAACAGCGACTTCCTGGGCCACGACACGCCGACCGACGTGCTCTCGTTTCCCTCCGGCGAAACGGACCCAGACACGGGCGCGCGCTACCTGGGCGACATCGCCATCTCGTACCCACGCGCGCGGGCGCAGGCCGCGCACGGCCAGCACCCGGTGTGGGCCGAGCTGCAATTGTTGGTGGTGCACGGCGTGTTGCACCTGCTGGGGCACGACCATGCCAAGCCAGAGGCGCACGCCCGCATGTGGGCCGCGCAGGCTGAAATTCTCAAGCGCCTGAAGGCGCCGATTACGGGGCCAAGCGGGCCTTAGCCTGTTCGCGCCGCTGCTGCCCCTGATGGCGGGCTCCCTGCCGGATATGACCCAGACCTTCAAGGATTTCGTCGCCGGTCTCAAGGCCCACGCCGAGCGCCAATAGGGCCGGCGATGTCTGTTTTCACCTTGGACAGCCATTTCGATTGTGCATTCCATCCCTTGACAGTTTGGTGGCTGTGCCTATAATTCGGGGTAAGGCCACATGATGATTACGGTCAAGTTTGTCGCGAAGGTTTGCATGTGTAGCAGGCGGAAGCGGTCGCTTCACGTCTGTGCCTTGATTCTTTCTGCCTGAATTCACTCAAGACAGCCACCAGACGCAAGCAGCCGCTTCCGGGTCATCCGGAAGCGGCTTTTTTGTGCCGGCTGGCGGTCAAACTACTTTAGGTAACTGATGACCACCGTTACTCTGCCTGCAATGAAACAGACCCGTACGCTCGCCAGCGCGGCGCAGCCACGCGGCAATTCCCTGGCCGACTTGGTCGGCAACACCCCGCTCATCCGGCTGCGGCGCATCACTGCGCATCTGCCCGAGACGGTCGAGGTTTATGCCAAGGCCGAATGGTTCAACCCCGGCGGCTCGGTCAAGGACCGGCCCGCGCTCAACATCATCCGCGCCGGCGAGGCCTCCGGCCGCCTGACGCACGCCAAGGTGCTGCTGGACTCCACCTCGGGCAACATGGGCATCGCCTATGCCACCCTGGCCGGCTCGTTGGGCTACCGTGTGCGGCTGGTGATCCCCGAGAACGCCAGCCCCGAGCGCCTGTCCATCCTGCGCAGCCTGGGCGCGGAATTCAGCCTGTCATCGCCCCTGGAAGGCTCGGATGGCGCCATCCGCGAGGCACGCGCCATCGCGGCCGCGCACCCGGACGAATACTACTACGCCGACCAGTACAACAACCCCGCCAACTGGCAGGCCCACTACAACAGCACCGGCCCGGAGATCATCCAGCAGACCGGCGGCGCGGTCACGCACTTCGTCGCCGGCCTGGGCACGAGCGGCACCTTCACGGGCACTGGCCGCGCGCTCAAGGCCTATGACCCCGCCATCCAGCTCATCGCTTTCCAGCCCGACCAGCCCTTTCACGGTCTGGAAGGCCTCAAGCACATGGCCACCGCCATCGTGCCCGGCATCTATGAGCCGGCCCTGGCCGACGAGAACCTCGTGGTCGAGACCGAGGCCGCGCACGCGATGACGCGCCGGCTGGCGCGCGAAGAGGGTCTCTTCGTGGGCATCTCGGCCGGTGCCGCCGCCGTGGCCGCCCTGCGCGTGGCCGAGCAGCTCGAGTCGGGCGTGGTGGTCACGCTCTTCCCCGACGCGGGGTACAAGTACGTCAGCGAGCGGTTTTGGGCGGGATAGTCCATGCTCAATCTCTTACCCGCCCTCCTGCACGAGATCCAGGCCCATGGCGAGGCCGCCTATCCGAATGAGGGCGCGGGCCTGCTGTTGGGCCAGGCCAATGGGGATGAGAAGACCTTGGCGGCGATCCTGCCGATTGCCAACCAATGGGAAGCCGAAGAGCAGTATCACCGCTTCCTGATCACGCCCGAAGACATGCTGCGCGGCGAGAGCGAGGCCGCCCGGCGCGAGCTGGACGTGATCGGCATCTTTCACTCGCATCCTGACCATGTCGCCGTGCCCTCGGGGTTCGACCGCGATTGGGCGCTGCCGTGGTACTCGTACATCATCACCTCGGTCGAAAAGGCCAAAGCCGTCGTCTCGCGCTCATGGCTGCTGCGCGAGGATCGCTCGGGCTTCGACGAAGAGACACTCAATTCCAAGGAGTAGCGTATTTATGCCGACTATCCGCATTCCGACCCCGCTCCGCCCCTATACCAATAGCCAAGCAGAGATCCCCGTCGCGGGGGCGACGGTGGGGGCGGTCTTGACCGATCTCACCACGCGCTTTCCCAACCTGCGGCAGCACCTGTATGCCGAGTCGGGCGAGCTGCGGGCCTTCGTCAACGTCTACCTCAACGAAGAAGACATTCGCCACATCCAGGGCGCCGACACGCCGGTGCAGGACCAGGACCGGCTCATGATCGTGCCCAGCATCGCGGGCGGCTAAGGCCCGCCGGCCGCCTAGCGGCCAGGAGTAGTTAAATGGCATCCTCTCTGCAGAAGGTCGATCACGCCGCCCTGCGCGTCAACCAGGCCTTTATCATCGGGCTGAGCATCGCCGCCTTCATCCTCAACTCAAAGTGGCTGGTGCTGGCTGTCATGCTGGTCATGGCTTACGGCACCGTGCGCCGCCAGCCCGGCTTCAAGATCTTTTACACCAGGCTGCTCAAGCCGCGCGGTTGGGTCAAGCCCGACGTCATCCCAGACAACAGCGAGCCGCACGTCTTCGCGCAGGGTTTTGGCGCGGTGGTGTTGGCCGGCGCCGTGACAGCCCTCTTCCTGAGCGTGCCGACCGTGGGTTGGGGCCTGGTGTGGCTGGTGGTGGCCCTCGCCGCCCTCAACCTCTTTGTCGGCTTCTGCGTGGGCTGCGCCGTGTACTATTGGCTCAACCGCCTGCGCCTCCCCGGCTTCGTCAAGGAGCCGCCCAAGGGCACCTGGCCTGGCATGCGGCCGAATTCTCATGAGCGCTGATATTCTCTACCGCGGCGGCTTAACTATCGTCATCGCGGCGCTAGGCACTCTGGCCTTTTGGGGCTGGAACCGCTGGCAGTTGCGCCGGCTGAGCGGCGTGCCCGCGGGCCGGGCGCCGGGGCTGGAGGGCCTGCGGCCGGGCGTGGCGGCGGTGCTGTATTTCACCACCGCCGAATGCACGGTGTGCCGCACGCTGCAGAAGCCGGTGCTGGAGCAGGTGCAGGCCGCGCTGGGCGACCGCGTGCAGGTGATCGAGGTCAACGCCACCGAACAACCCGCCGTGGCCGACCACTGGGGCGTGCTGTCGGTGCCGACCACGTTTGTGATCGACCCGCAGGGCCGGCCCCGCAGTATCAATCACGGTGCGGCCAACCAGGCAAAGCTCACGCGGCAGCTTGCCGCGGTGGTGCCGGCCTAAAGCGCCTTCCGCTTGCGCAAACACTGAAAACGTAATGACGGGCCGTTGCCCCGTCTATCTGTATCTCGCCGTGAGAGGTGGTTTATGAGTATCGCTCTGGAACACATCGATCCCAACTCCGTCGAGCTGTCGCACGCAGAGATTCGGCGTTACAGCCGGCACCTGATCATGCCCGAAGTGGGCCTGGCCGGGCAAAAGAAGCTCAAGGCCGCCAGCGTCCTGCTGATTGGCACCGGCGGGCTTGGCTCGCCCGTGGGCATGTACCTGGCCGCCGCCGGCGTCGGCAAGATCGGCCTGGTGGATTACGACGTCGTGGACGAGTCCAACCTGCACCGCCAGGTGATCCACGGCAGCAGCAGCGTGGGCCAGCTCAAAGTCGAATCGGCCAAAGCCCGCATGCTCGACATCAACCCCGCCATCGAGGTAGTGACCTACAACGAGCCGTTCACGTCCGAGAACGCCATGGACATCGCCCGGCCGTACGACATCCTCATCGACGGCACCGATAACTTTCCCACGCGCTACCTGACCAACGATGTCAGCGTGCTGCTGGGCAAGCCCAACGTCTACGGCAGCATCTTCCGCTTCGAGGGCCAGGCGTCGGTGTTTTACGCCAAGGAAGGGCCGTGCTACCGCTGCCTCTTCCCCGAGCCGCCCCCGCCCGGGTTGGTGCCGTCCTGCGCCGAAGGCGGTGTGCTGGGCATTTTGCCCGGCACCATCGGCACCATCCAGGCCACCGAGGCCATCAAGCTCATCCTGGGCATCGGCGACTCGCTGGTGGGCCGGCTGGTGCTCTACGATGCGCTGAGCATGACCATCGAAGAGGTCAAGCTGCGCAAGAACCCCAAGTGCGCCATCTGCGGCGAGCACCCCACCATCGATCACCTGATCGACTACGAGGAGTTCTGCGGCACGCCCGGCCACGACCACGAGCAGGCCGAAGCCGCCAGCCACTGGGACATCACGGTGACCGATCTGGAGCAGCGCCTCCAGCAGGGCAACCACCTCAAGATCATCGACGTGCGTGAGCCCCACGAGTGGGAGATCTCGCACATCGAGGGCGCCACGCTGATCCCGCTCGGGACCCTGGCCGCGCGCATGAACGAGCTCGACTCGGCCGAGGAGATCGTGCTCCAGTGCAAGAGCGGCGCGCGCTCGATGCGGGCGCTGGAGCTGCTGCGCACGGCCGGCTTCCGCAAGCTGAAGAACCTCAAGGGCGGCATCAACGCCTGGGCGCGCGAGGTCGATCCGTCGCTGCCCACCTATTGAGGCATCTGGACTAAAACCGTTTCGGTCAACGGTTCGCTGCGCAGACGGATAGGAACGGATAAAAGAAAAAAGTAGGGCCGGCAATATGCGGTACCACTCCAGTGAACCGTGGTCAGGTGCACCAGCGAGCGACCAAAGCCGGAGTCGCTTTCGATTGCCGCCCACGGTGCTTGGGCGGTGTCCACCCCCGTGCGGAACCGGGGGCCGGCCGCGGCAGCGGGACCTGGTAGGCCAGTAACTCGTGCACGCTCCAACGATGGTCGGTCAAGCCCGCTGCCATTGCGGGTGTCCGCAAGTGCCAGCGGTGACCTGCTCGATCTGGTCGACCTCGACGCCGGATACGCAAACTGCCATGAAACGTGCACGCGAAGCGGTTGTAGACCGCGCCGATCAGATACATCCCGTGCTGGAGGGTGGGGACTTGCCGCCCCAGGCTGCGGCCGCGACGCACCAATCGGTGCAGCCGCGCCCGGAAGGTGGCGTTTAGGCGCTCAATGTAGGCCGTGTTAATCCCACCCCCGCCTTGTGTCCGATCAACACCGCACCTGCCGGTGGGTGCAGGTGTCAGGCGCTGAATCCCAGCCCGTCTTCCTTGCACAATACGCCGTGCGACGGCCACGACATGTCGTTTTGCATATTGCTTGACGACTTGCGCAATGTAGATGCCACGCCAAGGCTGCAGGCGTCGACGCCCAGTCTGACTGTTACGAGGCACCGGGTCCCGAAACGCCTGGCGCACGGCTTTCACGTACGTCGCCAATCCATCCACGCACACCAGCAGCGGCCGAGGCAAAGCGCCGGCCCGGACCTTCTGGATCAGGGTGCCGATCAAATCGCGATCCCGCTGCGCCGAGATCACGCCTCCCAGCCACAGGCGCGTCGAGACCTGCAAGGCCATCGCCACGCTACGCGATACCTTCAGCCCTTGAAGCTTGACCCACAGTTCATCGGC
>CAYUYN010000278.1:0-5595 GCA_964449185.1 uncultured Anaerolineales bacterium
ACAGCCTGCGGGCTGCGGCGCAGCCTGGGGCGCCTCAGCCAGGCGCAGCCCCCGCCGCGCTAGCGCCGTTTACGCCCGCGGCCGAAAGCCCGCCGGAAGACGCCGACCCCGGTCCGCGCCTGCCGAGCACCCTGCCCTTCGCCGGGCGCGAGGCCGAGCTGCGGACCCTGCGCGGGCTGCTGGGCGCGGGGAAGTCGGTAAACCACAAGCTGGCCCTGCTGGAAGGCGAGCCCGGCATCGGCAAGACGCGCCTGGCCGAGGAATTTGTACAGGCCTCGGGCGCGCTGGTGCTGCGCGGCGCCGCCCGCGAGCAGGAGCAGCCCCTGCCGTATCAGCCGGTCATTGAGGCGCTGCGCGGGCTCCTGGCCCACTCGGCCTGGCCCAGCCTGCAGGCGGGCTTGCAGGCGGCGCTGCCCGCCCTCTGGCTGGCCGAGGTGGCCCGGCTGCTGCCCGAGCTGGGGCCCAACCTGCCCGCCCACCCGCCGGCCCCCGACGAGTCGCGGCTGTGGGAAGGCACGCACCAGTTCCTGCTGGCCCTGGCCCGCCAGCACCCGCTGTGCCTGTTCCTGGACGACCTGCAATGGGCAGATGCCTCCACCTTGTCCCTGCTCAGCTACCTGGTGCGCCGCGCGCGCCAGGATGCGGCGCCGATCCTGTTCCTGGGCGCGGCGCGTCCGGTGGCGGGCCAGTCTGCCTTGACGCACCTGCTGCAAGGCCTGGCGCGCGAAGACGCGCTGGCGCGGCTGCCATTGGCGCGGCTCGGCCCCACGGAAATCGCGAGCTTGATCATCCTCTGGCTCGATGGTGACGCCGTCCCGGCCGACCAGCTCGAGCCGCTGGTGAGCTGGCTGGCGCGCGCCTCGGAGGGCAACCCGTATGTGCTGGCCGAGCTGCTGCGCTACGTGGGCGAGCACGGCCTGCTGCAGCACAACGGCGTGCTGGACCCGCGCGTGCTCACTGACACGCCAGTGGTGCCGCGGAACATCTATGCCCTCATCCAATCGCGCCTGGCCCGGCTGAGCGAGCCGGCGCGGCGCGTGCTGGATGCGGCCGTGGCGGCCGGGCGCGACTTTGAGTTTGAGGTGGTCTACCGGGCGGCGGGCCTCTCGGAGAGCGCGGCGCTGGACGCGCTGGATGAGCTGCTGACGGCCGGGCTTTTTACGCCGGTGCTGCCGGCGCAGTCGCACGGGGAGAGGGGCGCGGGCGTCCATTTGTCTTCGGCGCGCTATGCGTTCGATCACAACCTGACCATGGAAGTGGCCTACCGCGAAGTCGGCGAGCCGCGCCACCGGCTGATGCACCGGCGGCTGGCCGAAGCCCTGGAGCAGATCTACGGCCGCCAGCGGCTGGACACCATCGCCGGCCTGCTGGCCTACAACTTTGCCGAGGGCAACGCGCCCGAGCGCGCCGCGCCGTATGCCTTTCGGGCCGGGCAGCTCTCGGCCAGCCTCGCCGCCTGGAGCGAGGCCGTGGCCTTTTATGAATTGGCGCTGCCGGGCGAGAGCGGCCCGGCGCAGCGCATCCGGCTCTACATGGCCCTGGGCAACGCCCACATGCGCGCGGGGCACATCGCCCAGTCGTCCGAGAACCTGCGGCTGGCGCTGGCCCTGGCGCTGGAGCAGGAAGACACGGACGCCGTGGAGGCCGCGCAGCTGGCCCTGGCACGCTCGCACCTGGGGCAGGCGCGTTTCGCCGAGGGCATACGCCTGGCGCGCGAGGTGCGCGTGAACACCAGCGACCCCCTGATGGCGGCGTCGGCTGAATTTGTGTGGGCCACCTTGCTCTCGGTGGAGGGCGCCGACCTGGACGGCGCGGACGAGCACCTGACCGCGGTGGAGGCGCTGCTGAAAACCGCCGGCGACACCGGCCCGGCCCACCACCCCTTCCGGGTACACCTCTCGCAGGTGAAGTTCGAGCAGGGCAGCGTGGCCGCGCAGCAGGGCGACCTGCCGCGCGCGGTGGCGCTCTACCGCGAGTCGCTGCGGCTGGCCGAGCAGTCGCCGGATATTGAAGAAGCCGGTTTCCGCGTGCTGGCCCATAACAACCTGGCCTACCACCTGCACCTGCTGGCGCCGGATGACCCCGAGGCCCAGGCCCAGGCCGAAGCCGGTCTGCGGCTGTCACGCGAGGCGGGCGTGCTGGGGTTCCAGCCCTATCTGTATTCCACGCTGGGCGAGATCGCGCTGGCCCGAGGCGACCTGGCGACGGCCGAGGCGCAGTTCGCCGAGGGGCTGGCCCTGGCCGAGCGCCTGCCGCTGCCCGAGCGCGTGGCCGGCTTGACGGCCAACCTGGGCCTGTTGGCCGAGCGGCGCGGGGAGACGGCGCTGGCCATCCACCGCCTGTCCACGGCCCTGGCCCAGGCCGACTCCCTCGGCACCCACCACCTGGCCGCGCAAATCCGGCTGTGGCTGGCGCCCCTGCTGCCCAAACCCGAAGCGCGCGCCAGGCTGGCCGAGGCCCGTCGGCTGGCCGAAAACGGCGGCCGGAGGCGGCTGCTGGACGAGGTCGCGCGGCTCGAGGCACGGCTCGGGATGAACACGTAAAGCTTTAACCGCAAAGCACGCCAAGAGCGCGAAGAAAAGCCCAAGAGACCCTTGGGCCTTTTATTTCCCTCATTTCCTTTGTTTCCTTTGTTTCCCCCATTTCCCGGCTTGTTTACGCTCCCGTTTACGCCCCTGCCTACGGCGCTGTTACGCTGCCCGCATATAGTAACGACAGGTAAGCAAACAGTCACGGCCACTCACTGATGAAAGGTTCATACAATGTCCTGGAAAATTGACCCCTCCCACACCCGCGCCGGCTTTTCGGTACGCCACCTGATGATCGCCAACGTGCACGGCCAGTTTGAGAACGCCACCGGCACGGTGGAGTTCAACGAGCAGGATCCGGTGCAGTCGAGCGTGGACGTACAGATCGAAGTCGCCAGCCTGACCACCCGCGACGAGAAGCGCGACGCCCACCTGCGCTCGGCGGACTTCTTCGATGTCGAGCAGCATCCGTACCTGACCTTCAAGAGCACTCGCATCGAGAAGCGCGACAAGAGCCACGGCCGCCTGATCGGCGACCTGACCATTCGCGGCACCACGCGCGAGGTGGCCCTGGACGTGGAATACACCGGCCAGGCCAAGGCGCCCTGGGGCACCACCAGCGCCGGCTTCACGGCGCGTGCCAAGGTCAACCGCAAGGAATTTGGCCTGAATTGGAATGTGGCGCTGGAGACCGGCGGCGTGCTGGTCGGCGACACGGTCAACATCGAGATCGAGGCCGAGATCATCAAGCAGGCCGTGCCCGAGCCGGTGTTGAACTAGGTTTTTTGAGACGCAGTGGCAAGAGGCAAAAGGGCGGGCAGCGAAGAGCTGCCCGCCCTTTTGCTTTGGGGCGGGATGCCGCGGGGTCGTTACTCTTCAGTGCCATTTTGACGCAGCCTTGTTTACGCCCACGTTTACGGACCCGTCACGCCGGTGGCTTACATTGAGAACCATGACCACCGCTCCAAAGGAGAGCCGCCATGTCCACCGCTGCCTTATCGTTAAACAATGACCGTGTCGCGCCGCGCAAGCTGCTGTGGGCCGCGCCCCTGGCGGGGCTGGCCGCGGCGGCCGGCAACCTGGCCGTGTTCGGCCTGGCCAAGGGCCTCCTGGCCCTGCCCCTGGCAATGCCCGCCATGGGCCCTAACCCGGCCGCGCCCCTGGGCCTGGCCCAAGTCATCATCGCCAGCATCTTGCCCGCGCTGGCCGCCGCGCTGTTGCTGGCGCTGCTGGGCCGCTTCAGCCGGCGCCCGGTGCGCCTGTTCCAGATCATCGCCGGCGTGGGGCTCGTGCTATCCTTGGGGGCGCCGCTGACCCTGGCGGCCGACCTGGCCACGCGGTTGGTCTTGCTGTCCATGCACTTGGTGGCCAGCCTGGCCACCACCGCCGTCCTGAGCACGTTTGGCACCCAGCCAGAACCCGCCGTCAAGTAGCCGCATCCACACCCGGCGGGCCTTCTCGTCCTGCCCAAACCCCCTGTCAAAGGACGCAGCGCGTGAGAAGGCCCTGTGGACCGCCTGAAGAGGCAGTGACGAATTACCAATTACTCATTACACTCTGGCAGTGAACCACGCCGATCACGTCTCACTCCTCCGCGGAGGCGTCGCTACACCCGGCGGCGTGTGGGCTGACTTTGGCGCGGGGCGCGGGGCTTTTACCCTGGCCCTGGCCGAGCTGCTGGGGCCAGGCGGCGTGATCTACGCCGTGGACCGCGATGCGGGCGCGCTGCGTGACCTGGCGCGCGAGCTGGGCGCGCGCTTTCCGGGTGTGACGCTGCATCCGCTGGCGGCGGACTTTACGCGGCCCCTGCCGCCGGCCCTGCCGCCCCTGGACGGCGCGGTGATGGCCAATGCCCTGCACTTTGTCTCCGATGGGCACAAGGCCGAGGTGGCGCGGCGGATCGCCGGCAGCCTCAAGTCGGGCGGGCGGCTGCTGCTGGTGGAGTACAATGTCGAGCGCGGCAACCCGTGGGTGCCGCATCCGCTTTCGTATGGCCGTTGGGAAACCCTGGCCAGGCAAGCCGGCTTCGCGCGCACACGGCTGTTGGCGACGCGGCCGAGCAGTTTTTTGAAAGAATTTTTTGCGGCGGAGAGCCATGTATAACAGTGTCGTTGCCCCCAACTTTATCCAGGAGCGCCCGGTGCAGCACTTGCCGGCGAGCCTGTTTCCTTCCATCCACCCGGTGGACTGGCTGCACTCGCACTTTGCCGTGGGCGGCTGGAGCCCCCTGCAGCGCCTGAGCGGCATGCTCACCGCGCACATGACGGCCATCGCGCCGCGCAGCGGCTTTACCTGGCACCCGCACCGCGGACTGGAAATTTACACCTGGGTGCTCGAAGGCACCCTGCACCACGAAGACAGCACCGGCGGCGAGGGTGACATCGGCCCGGGCGAGCTGCAGCGCATGTTCTCCGGCGACAGGATCGAGCACCAGGAGCTCAACCACGCCGACGCGCCCGTGCGCGTGATCCAGATTTGGTTCGTGGCCGATTACAAGCATCGCGGGCTGGCGCCGCACTATCAGCAGTTGTCGCGCGGCGAGCTGCCGGTGCAGCCGGTGGGTCAGGCCAGCGTGTACAACCTCATCGGCTGCGGCTCGCCGATGGAACAGCACATGCGCGGCCGGCTGACGGCGGCGGTGGTGCCCGCGGGCGGGCAGACCACCCTGGAGGCGCCGCGGCCCGACGAGGACCTGTTTGTCTACGTCACCGACGGCGCCGGGCAGGCCGCCCTGCCTGAAGGCAGCGCGACCTTGGGGCAGTACGACGTGCTGCTGGCGCGCTCGACGGCCCTGGCCGCCGCGATCCAGGCCGCGCCGGATCAGCCGCTGCACTTTCTCAACTTTTACCTGCCGAAGTTTTTGTCATAGGCCCTTTGAGGCCAAGGGCCCTTGCTGGCTGAGTTGGTACTATAATTAAGGCCGGTAACATTCACCGGCCGCGCCGGTTGTCGATGGGCGCGGCCGGCTATTTTTAGCGCAACCGACAGGCAGGGCCATGGGTCAAACGTTATCTCGGCAAAAGGTAATCTGGATCACGCTGGGCGTGCTGCTCGGCATCTTCATGGC
>CAYUYN010000279.1:0-5576 GCA_964449185.1 uncultured Anaerolineales bacterium
CCGACAAGGCCGGCCGGCGCGAGGTCATCAAGGGTTACCTGTCGCGCGTAAGGTACGACGAGACGGTGGACATCGAGGCCGTCGTCGAGGACACGCCGCACTCCACCCCGGCGCAGATCATGGCCGCCCTGACCAAAGACTCGGTGCGCATCGCGCTCTTCAACGGCCGCAATGCCATCTCCCAGCGCGACATCGACCAGGCTCTCCAGGAACAGCACTTCGGCATCGAGCAGCCCATCGAAGAGATGGACGCCGAGCAGCGCCGCCAGGTGGCCTACCACGAGGCCGGCCACGCGGTGCTGCAGCACTACCTGCGGCCCGAGCAGCGCACCGTGCGCGTCAGCATCATCCGCCGCGGCGGCGCTTTGGGCTACGTCCAGCATGTCGACCGCAATGAGGTGCACGCCCGGCCCCTGCGCCACTTTGCCGCCAGCATCATGGTTTCGATGGCCGGCCACGTGGCCACCAAGCTCCACCTGGGCGAGTACTGGACCGGCGCCGCCGGCGGGCCGGGCAGCGACTTTAGCCAGATCCGCTCCCAGATTTGGGCGCTTTACAGCTTTGGCTACTTTGGCCCGCCCGTGCGCGGTGTCGAAAACACCTCCGGCGGCGGCGGTATCCCGCCCTCGGCGGATGTGCTCATCGAACGCTTCTGGAAGACCCTCGAGGAGCAGACGGAGCAGCTGCTCGTCAAGCACGCCGACGAGGTGGAGGCCATTGCCCAGACCTTGCTGGAGAAGGGCGAGCTCAACAACACCGACCTGATGGTCCTGCTGGGCGACAACGGCTTCCGCCCCAACGCGCCCAAGCTGGCCGCGCCGCGCAACGGCGGCTCGCGCGTGCCCGTGCCGCCGCGGGTGCCAGTGCCCCTGCCGGCGCCAGTGGCCGTGGCCGCGGCCAACCAGGCGCCTGACCTTCTGAAGCCCCTATCGGAAGTGCCCGCCCCCACCGTGGAGGGCACCCAGCCCAACCCGGCGGTGCGCCGCCCGGCTGAGGCGAACGGCAAGACGGAAGAGAAGAAGAGTAATTAGCAACCGGTAATTGGTAACGAAGAAAAAACCTGCCAGGTCTACAAGACCTGGCAGGTTTGCGTTTCGACCCCCACACCCCCACACCCCCACACTCTCACTTCGGTGACCAGAACGCCGTCCACCCATCGGCAATATACCGCGGCTCTAGCTTGCCGGAGGCCGCCACGACGAAGATGCTGGGGGTGCCGTCGGGGCGGTAGGCCGACAGGACGAGGTTCTTGCTGTCGGGGCTCCAGATGGTGAGCGTCTGGTGATACTGGTCGAAGTAAGGGATGACCTGCAGGAAGCGCTCGGTGGCCATCAGGGTGTTCTGCACCGAGTGCGTGCGGCCGCTGGCCGCGTCGAGCACGTGCAGGCTCCAGATGAAGTTCTGCGTGCCCTCGGCCGGGGGCTCGGCGCCTTCTTCGACCGGCAGGGGCTGGTCGATGAAGTAGGCCAGGGACCGGCTGTCGGGCGACCAGAAGAAGGCGTAGACGTCCTGGTCCTTGAGCTCGACCGGCTTCTTGCGGCCGGCGGGGTCGATGATGGTGACCTGGCCGGGCGTGCCGACCTCGCTGTCGGGGCTGACCAGGTAGGCCACGCGCTGGCCGTTGGGGCTCCACGCAAAGGCGATTTGGCCGTTGTACTCGGTGAGCACCTGCTGGTTGGCGCCCAGGGCGTCCATCAGCACCAGGGCGCTGGCGCCGGACTCGGTTTGGCCGGCGACGAGCACCTGGGCGCCATCTGGCGAGAAGGCCGGCGCCTTGAACGGGGCCGGCTTGAGATCGATGCCGTACTCCACGACTTCCGGCTCGAGCTGGAGCAGGGACAGGTGGGCTTGGGAGCTGAGGCTGCCGCCGGCGTGGGCCATCAGGGAGCTGCCATCGGGCGACCACGCCCAGTAGTAGGGCGAGCCGGCGTCGACCAGCCGGGGCTCGCCGCCCTGGGTGGGGACGGTCTGCAGCGACAGGCTCTGGTTGGGGGTCTGCGAGATGAAGCCGAGCTGGTCGCTGCCGGGTGACCAGTAGTAGAAGACCAGGAAGTTGGGGCTCTTGTGAGCCTCGACCAGCGCGCTGCCATCCTTGGCGGCGGTGAAGAGGCTCATGCTGGTGGGCGCTTCGCCGTTGGGGCCCTCAAAGCTGGCAAAGGCCAGGGACTCGCTGTTGGGCGACCAGATGGGCAGGCCGTAGAAGCGGTGGGTCTCGCCGTCGCTGAAGGCGTCGGTGGTGACCGGGGTCATGTCGTTGCCACCCTGGTCGATGGTGTAAATGTTGCCGTCGATGCCCAGGAAGGCGATGAGACCGGCCTTGCGCTCGAGCAGCGAGGACAGCTCGCTTTGCGGCACGCGGATGCCGTCGGGGACGCAGGCCGAGACCACCAGGGCAAGGGACAGGGCCAACACAAGCCACAGCCGGCCCGGGTGCGCTTTGCGCTTGATCATGGCAGCCACCTTTTCCAGTTGTTCACGACCGGCGGTGTTCGCGGCGAGGCGGGCAGATGCGCGCTGGCGGCCATTCTAGCATAGAGAGCCAGAAGGGGCGGCCAAAAACAGTGAGAGAACGATGAGTTAAAGGGCAATCAATTGCTGTACGCGCCGCGAGCGTACTTCGTTCAGAGTGTGGGGCAAGCGTAGGGCGGGCGTAGGAAAAAACTGTAGGAGCGCCCTTTGGGCGCGATCCCCTTGTGCCGATGCCCGCGTGGCCGGGCCTGATCTCTCGCACAAGGGGATCGCGGGTGGAACCCGCTCCTACACAAACTGCGGCAGCTCAATCGGCCGGCAGCACAGCACCAACTGCTTGGCGGCGGCCACTTCGTCCAGGCGCGAGACGGGCGCGTTGTGCGGCGCTTCGCGCAGCAGGTCGGGCTGAGTGTGGGCCTCGTCGGCGATGGTCAGCAGGACCTCGGCGAAGGCGTCGAGCGTTTCCTTGCTCTCGGTTTCGGTCGGCTCGATCATGAGCGCTTCGTGGACGATGAGCGGGAAGTAGTTCGTCGGCGGGTGGTAGCCGTAGTCCATCAGGCGCTTGGAGATATCCAGCGCATGCACGCCGGGCGCGTCGGGCCAGACGCCTTCCATGACGAACTCGTGCTTGCACAGCCGGTCGTAGGGCACGTGGTAGCGGTGGCGGATCTTGCTGAGCAGGTAGTTGGCGTTGAGGACGGCGTTCTCCGAGTTGGCGCGCAGGCCGCTGGCGCCGTGGACGCGGATGTAGGTGTAGGCGCGCACGTGCATGCCGAACTGGCCGCTGAAGGCCTTGAGCCGCCCGATGGACTGGGGCGGGGTGACGTAGCCATACAGCGGGGGCTCGTCGACGTCGCCTTCGTCGACGATGGCCACCAGCGGGCCGGGGAGGAAGTCGACCAGCTTGGCCGAGACGCCCACCGGGCCGGAGCCGGGGCCGCCGCCGCCATGCGGGGTGGAGAAGGTCTTGTGCAGGTTGTAGTGCAGGGCGTCGAAGCCCAGGTCGCCGGGGCGGGCGATGCCGACCATGGCGTTCATGTTGGCGCCGTCGCCGTAGACCAGGCCGCCGCAGCCGTGCACAGCCTCGACCACCTCTTGAATGTGCTCCTCGAACAGGCCGAGGGTATTGGGGTTGGTGACCATCAGCCCGACGATTTCCTCCCCCTGGGCGGCGATGACCCGGCGCAGGGCGTCGAGGTCGACATTGCCGCGGTCATCGGACGGCAGCTCGATGACCTGCAGCCCGGCCATGGTGGTGGTGGCCGGGTTGGTGCCGTGGGCCGAGTTGGGGATGAGCATCTTGGTGCGGCGCGTGTCGCCGCGCGCCAGATGATAGGCGCGCATCATGAGCACGCCGGTGAACTCGCCCTGGGCCCCGGCCGCGGGCTGGAGCGTCAGGCCGGCAAAGCCGCCGATGTCCTTGAGCCACTCCTGGAGCTGGTACATCAGGGCCAGGTTGCCCTGGCAGGTGGTGGGGTCCTGCAGCGGGTGGCTGGACCAGAAGCCCGGCAGGCGGGCGGTGTCTTCGTTCAGTCGCGGGTTGTACTTCATGGTGCACGAGCCCAGGGGGTACATGCCCTGGTCGATGGAGTAGTTGAGCTTGGACAGCCGCGTGAAGTGCCGCACGACGGTGAGCTGGTCCACCTCGGGCAGGTCCAGGTTCTCGCGCACCAGGTGCGGCGGGATAGGCGTCTCGGGCACGTCGGGCAAGGGCATGTGGACGCCGGTGCGGCCGGGTCGGCCGAGATCGTAGATGAGGGGTTCAGTCATGGGTTTTCTCCCAGCGCTTCCACCAGCAGATCAATCTCCTCCCGGCTGTTCATCTCGGTCACGCACACGAGCATGTGCTCGGAGAGGTGGGGATAGTCCTGGCCCAGGTCGTAGCCGCCGATGATGCCGAAGTCGTCGTAGAGCTGGTTGTTGATGGCGGCCACGGGGCGCGGGCAGCGGACGACGAACTCTTTGAAGAAGGCGCGGGTGGTATCCACCTCGTAGCCGGGCAGGGCGGCGATCTGCTGGGCGGCGTAGTGGCTTTTGTGCCAGCACAGCTCGGCCACGGCGCGCAGGCCGTGCTTGCCCATCAGGGCCAGGTACACCGTGGCCGCCAGGGCCATCAGGCCCTGGTTGGTGCAGATGTTGGAGGTGGCCCGTTCGCGCTTGATGTGCTGCTCGCGGGTGGACAGGGTGAGCACGTAGCCGCGGCGGCCGTGCTTGTCCTTGGTCTCGCCCACCAGGCGGCCGGACATCTTGCGCACGTAGTCTTTGCGGGTGGCAAAGAAGCCCAGGTAGGGGCCGCCGTAAGAGAGGGGCAAGCCGAGGCCCTGGCCCTCGCCGACGACGATGTCGGCGCCGAGCTGGCCGGGGGACTTGAGCAGGCCGAGCGAGATGGGGTCGGCCGCCACGCACAGCAGCGCGCCGGCCGCCTGCACCTGCGCCGCCAGGCCGTCCAGGTCTTCGAGCTGGCCAAAGAAGTTGGGCGACTGGACGATCACCAGGGCGGTGTCGCCGTCGAGCTGGGCCAGCAGGTCGGGCACGCTGGCCTGGGGGTTCTCATCGCCGGTCAGGTGGAGGGCCAGGCCCTGGATGTAGGTGCGCACGACGGCGCGGTAGTGCGGGTGGACGGCGGGCGAGACCAGCACCTTGTGCCGCTTTTCGCGGAAGTGGCTGAAGGCCATCAGCACCGACTCGGCCAGCGAGGTCGCGCCGTCGTAGTGGGAGGCGTTGGCGACCTCCAGCCCGGTCAGGGCGGCCACCATGGACTGGTATTCGAAGATGGCTTGTAGGGTGCCCTGGGAGATTTCGGGCTGGTAGGGCGTATAGGCGGTCAGGAACTCGCCGCGCAGGATCATGTGGTTGACGACGGACGGGCTGAAGTGGTTATAGGCGCCCGCGCCGAGGAAGAGCGGGTTGTGCTGCGCGTCGCCGTTGGCGTCGGCCAGGTCGGCCAGCTCGCGCAGGGTCTCCATTTCGGAGAGCGGCTCGGGCACATCCAGCACGGGGAAGCGCACCCCGGCCGGCACGTCGGTGAAGAGGTCTTCGATGCTCGGCACGCCGATGGCGGCCAGCATCTCAGCGCGGTCGGTGTCGGTGTGAGGCGAATACGTCAT
>CAYUYN010000280.1:0-5564 GCA_964449185.1 uncultured Anaerolineales bacterium
ACGTGCGCGAGGATGCGCCGCGCGTCTTCCACCGGGTCATCATCAAACGGCAGGCGGTGGTCGAGATCGACCTTGGTCAGCAGCCGCGCCGCCGCCTGGCGCACGGCCTCCGGCACGTCCGCGTCGGCCTCCAGCCGCTGAAGCTGCTTCAGCGCATCCCCGGCCCAGCCGCCCCCCTCGCGCGCCCGATACCAGTCCCGGATAGCCCAACCGGCCGCCCGCCGCGCGCAGACCCGCGCGCGGCCGGGGTTGTTGGATTGCTGCGCTTCCCGGGCAAGGGTAAGCTCGGCTTCGATCTGTGTTAGCCCAAACACGCTAAAACCGTATGGGAGTGTGGGTGTATGGGAGAGTGGGGGAAGCACTCCCACACTCCCATACACCCATACCCCCACACCTCTCCCTCAATCCCCCCGCCGCCGCAAAAACCACTTCGTCACTTCCTCCGCCACGGCCGGGACCAGCGCCAGGCCGAGCACCACCAGCCACTCGCGGGCGCTGAGGGGGTGCGTGTTGAAGATGGGCTGGAGGAACGGTATGAAGACGGTCAACAGCAGCAGCGCCAGCGAGGCGCCGACCGCGGCGACCAGGTAGCGGTTGGAGAACAGGCCGATCTGGAAGATCGACAGCCGCTCGGAGCGCACGGTAAAGGCGCGCAGCAGCTCGGCCAGGGAGAGGGTCACAAAGGCCATGGTCTCGGCCGTCTGCACGTCCACCCCCGTCCAGTCATAGGCCAGCAGCGCCGAGAAGGGGTTGCCCAGCGCCAGGGGCGACTGGCCCAGGTGCCACAGCAGTCCCAGGGCAAAGGCCGTCAGCACCGCGCCGGTCTGCGCCACGGTCTGCACCAGGATGCCGAGGCGCATCGGCCCGTGCACAATCGGCTCCAGCCTGGGCCGCGGCTTGTGGTCCATGGTGTCGGGGTCGCCCTTTTCCATGGCCAGGGCCAGGGCCGGGGCGCCGTCGGTGACCAGGTTGAGCCACAGCAGTTGGATGGCGGTCAGCGGCGTGGGCAGCCCGGCCAGGGTGGCCAGGAAGATGATCATGATCTCGGCAACGTTGCTCGACAGCAGGAAGAAGACGAACTTGCGGATGTTGGAGTAGATGATGCGGCCCTGCTCCACCGCCGCCACGATGCTGGCAAAGTTGTCGTCGGTCAGCACCATGTCGGCCGTTTCCTTGGCCACGTCGGTGCCGGTGATGCCCATGGCCACGCCGATGTCGGCGCGCTTGAGGGCGGGCGCGTCGTTGACGCCGTCGCCGGTCATCGACACCACCTCGCCGCGCTGCTTGAGCGCCTCCACGATGCGCACCTTGTGCTGCGGGTTTACCCGCGCAAACACGTCGGTGGTGTCCAGCGCCTTCACCAGCGCGCCGTCGCTCATCTTCTCCAGCTCGCTGCCGGACAGCACGCCGCGGCCCGGCTCCAGCAGCCCGATGGCAGTGGCAATCGCGGCGGCCGTGTCGGGATAGTCGCCGGTGATCATGATGGTGCGGATGCCGGCGCGGCGGGCCTTGGCCACGGCCGGGGGCACCTCCGGGCGCGGCGGGTCGATCATGCCGAACAGGCCCAGGAAGATCAGGTCGTGCTCCACGTTGTCGGGGTTGGGGTCCGGCGGCGGTTCCGCTACCGTCCGATAGGCCACGCCGAGGACCCGCAGGGCCTCCTGGGCCATGGCCTCGTTGGCGGCCAGGAGGCGCTGGCGCAGCGTGTCGGTCAGCGGCACGGGCTGGTCGTCCATGCGCTGGTAGTGGGTGCAGTGCTCCAGCACCAGGTCGGGCGCGCCCTTGGTGGCGATGACGTAGCGGTGGCCCTTGGCCTTGGCGTCGTCGTCCAGCGGGCTGGGGTCGTCAAGGTGGGGTTTAACCACATCCAGGATGGTGCTCATGTGCTTGCGTTCGGAGTCGAAGGGCACTTCGGCCACGCGCGGGTAGGCGCTGTCCAGCTCGTTCTTCAGCGTGCCGCCCTTGGCCGCCGCCACCACGATGGCGCCCTCGGTGGGGTCGCCCACCAGGCGCGAGGCGCTGCCGCCCTCCGTGGCGCCGGCCGTCTCCAGGTAAGCGTCGGATGAGAGCGCCCCCGCCCACAGCGCCGACAGCGCGCCCGGGTACTGCCGCAGGTCCACGGTCTTGCCGTCGAGCTGAAACTCGCCGCGCGGGTCGTAGCCCTCGCCGGTAATATGGAAGAGGCGGTCATCCACCCACAGGCGGGTGACCGTCATCTGGTTTTGGGTCAGGGTGCCGGTCTTGTCGGAGCAGATGACGCTGGCCGCGCCCAGGGTCTCCACCGAGGCCAGCCGCCGCACCAGGGCGTGGCGGCGCACCATCTCGCGCATGCCGATGGCCAGGGTGATGGTCACCACGGCCGGCAAACCTTCGGGCACGGCCGCGATGGCCAGGCTGACGGCCACCAGGAAGAACTCGGCCAGCGCGTCCGAGTACTCGCGGAAGTAGGGCAGCAGGCCCTGGGTGGTGAGCACGGCCAGGTCGGTCTGGCGGTAGACGGCCACCAGGAAGACGGCGGCGCACACCAGCAGCGCCACCGTGCCCAACTGCTTGCCCAGCTCGTCCAGCCGCTGCTGCAAGGGCGTGGGCTCGGTCTCCAGGGTCTGGAGCATCTGGGCGATCAGGCCCATCTGGGTGTGCATGCCGGTGCCGGTGACCACGCCGCGGCCACGGCCGCGCGTGACCAGGGTGCCCATGAAGGCGGTGTTCTTGCGGTCCCCCAGGGGGATGTCGGCCTCCAGGCGCGCGCCGGCGGTCTTTTCCACCGCCACTGACTCGCCCGTCAGGGCGGCCTCCTCGATGCGCAGGTTGATCGACTCGATCAGCCGCACGTCGGCCGGCACGTAGTTGCCGTCTTCCAGCACGATGATGTCGCCCGGCACCAGCTCACGGCTGGGGATGGTCACGCGCGAGCCGCCGCGCACGACGTAGGCGTTGGGCGCGGCCAGCTTCTTGAGCGCGGCCAGGGCCTCTTCGGCCTTGCTCTCCTGCACCACGCCGATGATGGCATTCAGCAGCACGATGGCCATGATGACAATGGCCTCGACCCATTCGCCCAGCAGGGCCGAGACCACGCTGGCCACGATCAGGATCATCACCACAAAGCTGGTGAACTGCGCCAGCACCAGCTTCCAGAAGGGCGGGCGGGGCGCCTCGCGCAGCTCGTTGGCCCCCACCTGGGCCAGGCGCTGGGCGGCCTCTTCGGGCGTCAGGCCCTGCTGGAGGCGGGTTTGCAGTTTTTGCTCCAGCACATCGATCTGCGTGCTGTGCCACGGCTCGGCGGCCAGGGTGGCGGGATTAAGGACCGTCTCGTTGCTGGTGGCTGACATAAGTGCTCCTGCCGCGGTTGTGGGCGTTGGGCGCCGCGCGGCGGGTGATCATGGATGAACCGGTGTGCTCCGGGCGGAGCAGGTGGCTCTGAGCGGGTGTACAAGCGCCTCCACGGCGTGCCGGAGGTGTGGGGGGCATTATAACCGGCCGCATTGGCTGTGCCAATGCACCCAAGGTCTTTTTGCTCCCGGTTAGCCGTGTTTTTGGCTGTCATTTAGCTGACTGACGAAGCGACGACGGACGATCTGGTGACACGGTGAGGGGGTGAGAGGGTGAGAGGGTGAGAGGGTGACGCCTGGGGCGAATGGTAGGGCGAGAGTTAGTCACCGTCCTGGTCCGGCTACAAGTGTGATTCTGCCCTCGGCTTATTTCGGTAGTATTTCGAGTGTCGAAAGCACCTCTAGCAGTTTGTCGGAGAGCACGGCTCGGTTGAGCGTATACTAACGGGATGCCACGCAAATTCAAGACCGCCCATTACGCCGAAACGTTGAAGCTGTCGATCACGCTGGACGAAGCGTTGCCGGCGAGCCACCTGGCGCGCTTCGTGGTGGAGGTGATCGCGCAACTGGACCTGGGCGCGGTGTATGCCCGCTACGCCCCGGTGGGGGGGCGAGCCGTTCGCGCCCGAGATTCTGCTCGGCCTGCTGTTTTACGGCTACGCCACGGGGGTATTTTCTTCGCGCAAGATCGAGAAGGCGACCCACGAAAGTCTGCCGTTTCGCTTCATCGCCGGCAACCGGCACCCCGATCACGACACCCTGGCGCATTTCCGCAAGGCCCGCTTCGCGTGGGCGAGATCCAGGAGCTGTTTGTCCAAAGCCTGCTGCTGGCGCGGACGGCTGGGGTTTTGAAGCTGGGCAACCTGAGCCTAGACGGCACCAAGATCCACGCCGATGCCTCCCAGAGCCTGGCCAGACATCTCATGCGTCTCCAGTCTTTTCTGCTGTTGATCTTGTTGCTGCCCTCACTTGTGTCCATTCCGACGGCTGTTGAGCCGCGCTTCATGCTGCCCTTTTATTTTGCGGCCTACGGGATCGTGGCGTTCTTCGTGCTCCCCCGCTTCCTTGGGCTGCCCTACAAGGCGCAAGCCGGCCACCTGCGCCAGCACGCTCTCGCGTATGGGGCGTTTGTTTTGATTTGCTTCTTGCTTTCGGCGGCTGCTTTTGCCGGTCTGGAGTAGGGCGGGTATAGCCTGCGCTAGCATGAAGACTTTATCAATTATTGTCCCCGTCTACTATAACGAACAGAACCTGCCGGAGACAATCCCAACGCTCCTGGGGCTGGCCGAACGGTTGCCGGGGTATCAGCTTGAGCTGGTCTTTGTGGATGATGGCTCCGGCGACGCTTCTCTGAAGGTCTTGCTCGACTTCAGGGCGAAAGACCCTGAACGCATCAAGGTCCTTAAGCTCACGCGCAATTTCGGTTCCATGGCGGCCATCCAGGCCGGGCTCACCCTCGCCTCGGGTGATTGTATCGGCATGATCGCGGCCGACCTGCAGGATCCCCCGGATCTATTCCTGGACATGCTCGGTCACTGGGAAAAGGGGGTCAAGGCCGTTTTCGCCGTGCGGCAAGACCGTGAGGAGCCTCTCACGCAGAAGCTGTTCTCGAACGGTTACTATTTCCTGGTGGGCAAACTGGCCATTAGGAACTATCCCCAGGGGGGGTTCGATTTCTTTCTGATCGATCGCCAGGTTGTGACCGAGGTCAATCGCATTCAGGAAAAGAACACCAATATCATGACGTTGATCTTCTGGCTGGGTTACGAGCCTGTTCTGATCCCTTACGTGCGCCAGCGCCGGACGAAAGGGCGGTCCCGCTGGACGACCGCGAAAAAGGTCAAGCTGCTGATTGACACTTTTGTCGCCTTCTCGTCGGTACCCATTCGCGCACTCTCTGTTATGGGCCTCATGGTGGCCTTCGGTTCCGTCCTGTATGGGGTTTTTATCCTGACCTACTGGTTATCGTTTGGCATTGAAGTGCAGGGCTGGGTGCCCATCATGCTGGTTCTCACTTTTGCGTCGGGTCTCCAGATGTCAATGCTTGGGGTTCTGGGCGAATATCTGTGGCGGACGCTGGACGAAGTGCGGCGCCGGCCTCAATATGTTATCGACGAGATCTATGTCGGGCAGCCCCAACCGGAACAAGCATGACCGACTTTTTCGCCCATCCCACCGCGCTCGTGGAAAGCGCGCACATTGGCAAAAACACCCGCATCTGGGCCTTTGCGCATG
>CAYUYN010000281.1:0-2534 GCA_964449185.1 uncultured Anaerolineales bacterium
GTTTCCATGTCTTCCTCCAGAACACGAAAAGTATGCCACAAACCTAAAAGTAAGTCAAGTATGTGATGTATTACATTTACCGGGGGTGCGACTACTTTAGGGACGGGGGATTTTTCTATAAAAGCTTGTATGTGGGTGTGTGAGTGAACACTCCCACACTCCCACACTCCCACACTCCCACACCTCACTTCCCCCCTTCCAGCTCTTCCTTCACCGTCTGGTACAAACTCTCCGCCTTCAACTCCCGCAGCGTATAACACGGGGCGCCCATGCGCTCGGCCAGGGCGCGCGCCAGGCCCTGGTCGAAGGCGGCGTGCTCCATGTTGATAACCACGCTGCGGATCTTGGCTTCGCGCAGGACGTCGCAGGCGCGGTGGGCTTCTTCCTGCGGGGGCAGGTCGGTGAGGGCCACGTTGCCGGCGCCGTCGGTGAGCAGGATCATCAGCGGCATGACGTCCGGGTGGGTGCGCTTTTCCTGCTCGAAGACTTTGGCGGCCAGGGTCAGGCCGGCCGAAAGGGGGGTCTTGCCGCCCACGGGGATGTCGGCCAGGGCGTGCTGCGCCAGGTGCACCGAGTTCGTGGGCGGCAGGACCAGCGTGGCCTTGTTCTTCTGGAAGACGATCAGGCCCACGCGGTCGCGGCGCTGGTAGGCGTCGGTGAGCAGCGACAGGATGGCGCCCTTGGTGGCCGACATGCGCTCGGCCACGGCCATCGACCAGGAAGCGTCCACCACAAACAGGATCAGGTTGGCGGCGCGCTTGACGCGCACCTTCTTTTGGAGGTCGCCCATCTCGATGGCAAAGGCCACCTGAGACTTTTCGCGCTGTTCGGCGCGGTCGCGCTGCATGGGGGCAGCCGCGCGCAGGGTGGCGTCGAAGGCCAGGTCGTTGGTCTTGCCGCCGGCCGGGCGCGCCTGGATGTAGCGGCCGCGCTTGCGCTCGGTGCGGGTGAGCGAGCGCCGGCCGCCCGCCTTGCGGGTGAGCTTATCCAGCGGGGTATCCAGCTTGCGCGGGTCGAAGGACTCGCCCGACTTGATCTTTTGGCCGCCCTCCCACCAGTAGGCGTCGCGCGTGTCGTGCGACTGCTGGGGCTGGGCCTCGGCCTGGCCGAAGTCGGGGGTTTCCTCAGTGTTCTCTTGCGCTACGCCCGGTTTTTTTTTACCGGGCCTTGCTCTTCGCTCGGCTGGGGCTCGCCCTCGCTGCCGCTGAATTCGCTGCGGATCTGCTCGATGCGCTCCTGCAAGTCGTACAGGTTCACGTCGGTCTGCTGGAACGGCCCGCGCTTGACGCGGTGCGGCAGGGCCAGCTCGGCGGCCAGGGCGATGTCGGTATCGCTGATAGTCTGGCGGCCGTGCAGGGCGGCGTGAGCGCGCGCGGCCTTGAGGATCACCAGGTCGGCGCGGTGGCCGTCCACGGCCAGTGAAGAGGTCAGCGCGGCGATGGAGTGCAGGTCGCGGCGGCCGTATTCCACTTTGTCCACCAGCTCGCGCCCGCGCACGATCTCGTCGCTCAGCTCCTGCTCCTTGGGCAGCCAGCGGGCGCGGAAGTCATCGGAGTCGGCCTCGTAATCCAGGGTGCGCTCCATGATGGCCATGCGGTCGGCGGGGGCCTGGAGGCCGTGGATATCGACCGAGAGGGCGAAGCGGTCGAGCAGCTGCGGGCGCAGGTCGCCTTCTTCGGGGTTCATGGTGCCCACCAGGATGAAGCGGGCCGGGTGCGCAAAAGAGATGCCCTCGCGCTCCACCACGTTGACGCCCATGGCGGCCGAGTCGAGCAGCAGGTCCACGACATGGTCATCCAGCAGGTTGACCTCGTCGATGTAGAGCAGGCCGCGGTTGGCGGCGGCCAGCACGCCGGCCTCAAAATGCCGCTCGCCGCGCTTGATGGCCTTCTCGATGTCGAGGGTGCCGACGACCCGGTCTTCGGTGGCGCTGACCGGGAGGTTGACGAAAGAAGTGCGGCGCGTGGTGACCGGCAAGGGCATCTCGCCGGCGGCCGCGCGCTCGCGGCACTCGGTGCACCAGGTAGTGGGCTGGCTCGGGTCACAGCCAAAGCGGCAGTCCTTCACCACGCGCATCTCGGGCAGCAGGGCGGCCAGGGCGCGCGCGGCCGTGGACTTGGCGGTGCCGCGCTCGCCGCGAATGAGCACGCCGCCGATGCGGGGGTTGACGGCGTTGAGCACCAACGCCCGCTTCATGCGTTCTTGACCGACAATCGCAGTGAAAGGGAAGATGGGGGGCATAGGGGTTGTAATGATGATCTAGCCTGATGGGTTGGGCGGGCTGCCCGGGGCGATTGGAGCCCGTCGGGGACAGTCTCACAAGGGGGATTATACCATCGTCCTTTGCTGCGCCGCCTGAAGGCCAGTGACCGTCGCACCCGGACGACAACCGGTTCCCAGGGCGTTCTCACGCGCTGCGTGCATGGCAACCCCGCCGCCAGCCCGGCCAACTGCCGCCTATCTCCCTCTCCTGTGGCCCGCCTAAGCGCAGGTTCATCGCAAGCGCAGGTTCATCGCAAGCGCAGGTTCATCGC
>CAYUYN010000281.1:2634-4174 GCA_964449185.1 uncultured Anaerolineales bacterium
CGCGCCGGATAGCCGGGCGGGGTGGGGGCCGCCCGGCCGAAAAGGCGCGGGCAGCGGTCGCGCGCAGCGGATCTTGCCTAGTGGCCCTGCGTGTCTTCGAGTCTTTGTGGTGAAAGTTCGTTGCGCGCAGCGGTCGTCGGGCGTCATAGGGCGCCTCACGCACCCTCGCCCCAGGCTCAAATAAGCCCGCACAGCGCGCAGGTTGCGAATAAGCCGATTCCCCCGTATAATTCGCGCCATACTGATAAACGGAGAAAATAAACTGCATGGCATCTTCCGCTAAAACCTTCGGGCAGGACTCGCTGGCCGCCGAAGCCAATCCGATGCACTCGCTGCTGGACTCAGACTACGGCCTGAGCATGCCGGCACGAGGCGAAATCCGCGCGGGCGTTATTGCGCGCCTGACACCCAACGAAATTCTGGTGGACGTCGGCGCCAAGTCCGAAGGCATCCTCACCGGGCGCGAGCTCGATGCGATGGAAGATGCCGCCCGCAAGGCCCTGGCCGTCGGCCAGACCGTGCTGGTCTACGTGCTCGACCCCGAAGACCGCAACGGCAACATCCTGCTGTCGCTGTCGCGCGCGCGCGAAGAGCAAGACTGGCGCGACGCCGAAACCCTGTTGGGCTCCCAGGACGTCTATCCCGGCACCATCGCCGGCTTCAACAAGGGCGGGCTCATCGTCAAGCTGGGCAATGTGCGCGGCTTCGTGCCCGCCTCGCAGCTTGGCCCAGCCCGCCGCCGCCGCTCGGAAGGCGACACCCCCGAGCAGAAGTGGGCGCGCATGGTGGGCGAACCCGTGCAGGTGAAGGTGATCGAGGTCGATCGCGGCCGCAACCGCCTGATCCTGTCGGAGCGCGCCGCCGCCAAGGAGTCGCGCGAGGCCCAGAAGGACCGGCTGCTGTCCGAGATCAAGTCGGGTGACGTGCGCAAGGGCTACGTCATCAGCCTGGCCGAGTTTGGCGCGTTTGTGGATATCGGCGGCGCCGACGGCCTGGTGCACCTCTCCGAGCTGTCCTGGAAGCACGTCACCCACCCCAACGAAGTGCTCAAGGTGGGCCAGGAGGTGGAAGTGGTGGTCCTGAACGTGGACCACGACCGCAAGCGCATCGGCCTGTCGCTCAAGCGGCGCGAGGACGATCCCTGGACGGTCATCCAGAAGAAGTACCAGATCGGCCAGCTCATCAGCGGCACCGTCACCAAGCTGGCCAAGTTCGGCGCGTTTGCCCGCATCGAAGGCGAGGACGAGATCGAAGGGCTGATCCACGTCTCCGAGCTCTCGGACGGGCACATCGAGCACCCGCGCGAGACGGTCAGCGAGGGCCAGACCCTGACCCTGCGCGTGATCAAGATCGACGCGGACAAGCGCCGCATGGGCCTGAGCCTGAAACGGGTGGCCTCGGCCACTTACGCCGAAGCCGACTGGGACCAGGTGGCCGCGGCCATCCCGGACTTAGATGAAGTCGCCGAAGGGGACAGCTAAACCGAACACACGGCCGGGCGCAGTGTACGCAAAACTGCGCCCGGCCCTTTTCTCGGCCC
>CAYUYN010000281.1:4274-5534 GCA_964449185.1 uncultured Anaerolineales bacterium
AACACACGGCCGGGCGCAGTGTACGCAAAACTGCGCCCGGCCCTTTTCTCGGCCCTATAGCGGGTTCCCGTTGGGTGTACGGCGCGCGCGCTGCCAGACCGCCGCGAGGGCGTTCAATTGAACGTCCCTACACGCCGTAAACGCGAGCGGAACCCGCTCTAAATGAGACGGGAAGCCGATTTTCTAATCAAATTTCACTCACCTCCCCAGAACAGGTAGCCTCCTGATTTGGGGATTTTTTGATAAAATAAGGTAGAGCACCCTAGACTGTCCGGCAGCGTCTCCGGAACGGGCACATCGGGCATAGGTACCAGGGTTAGGGAGGAGATCCCGTGTCAAACAAATTGGAGCGATTTACTCAGCGCGCTCGGCGCGTCCTGAGTCTGGCTCAAGAAGAAGCCGAGCGCCTGCGCCATGCGTACATCGGCACCGAGCACTTATTGTTGGGATTGCTGCGTGAAGAGGGCGGCGTGGCGGGCCGCGTGCTGCGCGACCTGGGCGTGGAACAGCGCCGCGTGCAGGAGATGGTGGAACGGCTGACCGGCGCCAGCGCCGGGCGCGCCTCGAGCGTCAGCAAGATCGACCTGGCCCCCGGCACCAAGCGCGTGCTGGAGCTGGCGGTGGACGAAGCCCGCCGCATGGGCCATCACTACATCGGCACCGAGCATCTGCTGCTGGGCATGGTGCGCCAGAACGAAGGCGTGGCCATGGATGTGCTCAAGAAGCTGGGCATCTCGGCCGAGCAGATCCGCCGGCAGACCCGGCGCGTGCTGCAGGAGAACCCGGTGCAGTCCGCCAACCGCACGCCGCTGGCCGCGCCCTCGGCCCGCAAGGAGCGGCCCAAGACCCCCCTGGTAGACCAACTGGCCACTGACCTGACGGCCCTGGCCGAAGAAGGCAAGCTCGACCCGGTCATCGGCCGGCAGATGGAAATCGAGCGGGTGATCCAGATCCTGGCCCGCCGCACCAAGAACAACCCGGCGCTCATCGGCGAGCCGGGCGTGGGCAAGACCGCCATCGTAGAGGGCCTGGCCCAACGCATCATAAACGGCGAGACGCCCGAGCCCCTCTTGGGCAAGCGCGTGCTCCAGCTCGACGTGGGCTCTCTCGTGGCGGGAACCATGTACCGCGGCCAGTTCGAGGAGCGTCTCAAGCGCGTCATCGACGAGCTCAAATCGGCCGAGGCTATCCTGTTTATCGACGAAGTCCACATGCTGGTGGGCGCCGGCTCGGCCGGGTCGTCGGTGGACGCGGCCAATA
>CAYUYN010000282.1:0-1824 GCA_964449185.1 uncultured Anaerolineales bacterium
TGGCCACGGCGTGCACCATCTTCGCGCCGTCCTTGGCGATGCCCCCGGCCTCGTAGTCCTTGCCCACCATGAAGCCGGTGATGTTTTGCAGAAACAGCAGCGGGAGGCCGCGCGCGGTGCACAGCTCGATGAAGTGCGCGCCCTTGAGGGCGCTCTCGCTGAAGAGCACCCCGTTGTTGCCAATGATGCCCAGCGGGTAGCCGGCCAGGCGCGCAAAGCCGGTGACGAGGGTCGTGCCGTAGTTGGCCTTGAACTCGCGGAAGCGGCTGCCATCCACCAGGCGCGCGATCACCTCGCGCACATCGTAGGCCTCGCGGAAGGAGGCCGGCAGCACGCTGTACAGCTCCTCCGACGCATACAGGGGCTCTTCCGGCGGGGCCACTTCCACGCTCACCCGCTTAGGGCGATTGAGGGTCGCCACGATGCCGCGCACCAGCTCCAGGGCGTGCTCGTCGTCTTCGGCCAAGTAATCGGCCACGCCCGACTTGTGCGTGTGCACATACGCGCCGCCCAGCTCCTCGGCGGTCACCTCTTCGCCCGTGGCGGCCTTCACCAGCGGCGGCCCGCCCAGGAAGATCGTGCCGGTGCCCTTGACGATGACGGTCTCGTCGCTCATGGCCGGCACGTAGGCGCCGCCGGCCGTGCAGCTCCCCATCACCGCCGCAATTTGCGGGATGCCTTTGGCGCTCATGCGCGCCTGGTTGTAGAAGATACGGCCAAAGTCGTCGCGGTCGGGGAAGACCTCGTCCTGCAGCGGCAGAAACGCGCCGCCCGAGTCCACCAGGTACAGGCACGGCAGCCGGTTCTCTTCGGCCACCTCCTGCGCGCGCAAGTGCTTCTTAACGGTCAGCGGGTAGTACGAACCGCCCTTCACCGTGGCATCGTTGGCCACGATCAGGCATTCGCGCCCGCTCACCCGCCCAATGCCCGTCACCAGCCCCGCGCCCGGCGCGCCGCCCTCGTACAGGCCCCACGCGGCCAGGGGACTCAGCTCCAGAAAGGCCGAGCCGGGGTCGAGCAGCTTGTCGATGCGATCCCGGACCAGGAGCTTGCCCTGCTCGCGGTGGCGCTGCTGATATTTCTCGCCCCCGCCCTGCCGCGCCAGCGCCAGGCTGCGCCGCAGCGCTTCGGCCAGCGCCCGCTGGTGCTGCGCATTGGCCCGCGCCCGTTCGCTGTCCAGGTCAATCTGGGTTTCAATGACTTCCATGGTGAGGGTTCCGGCCGGGGTGAGTGCGGTTGCGAGCAAGTATATCGTATACTCTCCCCATGCCTAAGACACTTTCCAAGACCGACCCCAACCTCCTTACCGGCGTGCGCCGGCTCAAGCGCGTCCAGCGCGTGTGGGGCGTGCTGCTGATTGGTCTGGGCACGCTCACAGAGCTGGCCGCCACCAGCGCGCACCCGGTGTCGGGCTTGCCGTTCATCGCCGTTGGGCTGTTTGTGCTGCGGTGGGCCGAGCCGGCCATGCTGGCGACGGTGGCCACGCTGGTGGCGTTCTCGATCGTGCCCAGCATCAACCCGCGCCTCACCCTCCTCGGCCCCGACCCCTTCCTCCAGCTCGCCGACCCCAGCTTTCTCGAGCTGTTGGCCGTCGTCGTCGGCAAGGCGCTGATCGTCCTGACCGCCGCCAACCAGTTCTTCCTGTACCGGTTCTTCTACGGCACCCGCCGCGCCAGCACCGCAGACCCCAACCAAGACGTCATCCCCGAGATGGTGCCCAACCGCACCAATGACCTGGCGCACTGGGCGCGTTGGATCGCCATCGGCGGGCTGATCTTCGCCGCCGGCTCCATCTTCCTGAACTTCCTCGACCCCAGCGCCTAC
>CAYUYN010000282.1:1924-5511 GCA_964449185.1 uncultured Anaerolineales bacterium
CGCTATAATCGCCGCCCATGCTCCCTCGCCGCGCCTGGAAACACACGCTCTGCCTGACCCTCCTGTTGCTCGTCACGGCCTGCAAGGGCCTGCCCCTGCCGCGCCTGGTCTTTGACACGCCCACCCCGGTCGCCACGGCCGGGCCGCCGCCCACACCCCTGCCCACCACCATCGTCACCTTTCGCGTGCGCGTGCCCGCTAACACCCCCACCAGCACCGCGCCCGCCGTCAGCCTGCTCGACCTCATCAGCGGCCGCACCACCACCGTGGTGCTCACCCAGTCCGGCGCCAATGTGTGGACCGGCGGCGCCTCGGCGCCGCAGGGCGCGGTGCTAACCTACAAGTATGCCCGCCCGCTGCCCAGCTATGTTGAGGAGGTCACGGCCGACAATCAGCCCGTGCCTTACCGTCTGCTGGCGGTCAACAGCGAAAAGCCCACCGCCGAAGACACGGTGGCGGCCTGGGCCGATGCGCCCTTTAGCGGCGATACCGGCGCGGTCGAGGGTCAGGTGTGGAACAGCAGCACGGGCCAGGGTGTGATGGGCGTGTTGGTCAGCGCCGGCGGCCAGACCACCCTCACCGCCCACGACGGCGGCTTCAAGCTCTTCCGCCTGCCCACCGGCCCCCAGCGCGTGACCGCCCTGGCGCCGGATGGCTCGCTGCGCCCCACCCATCAGGTGGTCGACGTCGGCGCCGGGCAGATGGCGCAAGTGGACCTCATCAGCAGCGATCCCAACGCGGTCCACGTCACGTTTGTGGTGCGCCCGGCCGCCGGCGCCGATGCCAGCGCCGTGCTGCGCCTGGTCGGCAGCGTCTGGCAGCTCGGCGCCACCTTTGCGCCCGGGCCAGGCGGCGCGGCCCTGGCCGTGGGCCGCGCACCGGTGATGGTGCCGCTGGCCGATGGCCGCTGGGCGGCCAGCGTGGAGCTGTACGAGGGCACCCACCTGCACTACAAGTACACCCTGGGCGACGGCCTCTGGAACAGCGAGCTGGACAATAGTGGTGAGCCGCGCCTGCGCCAGATGGTGGTGCCCGCAACAGACGTCCTGATCGATGAGACCGTCTCGCAGTGGCACGCGGCCCGCGCTGCCACCGTCACCTTTGAGGCCCTCACGCCCGACAGCACCCCGCCCAGCGACGCCCTCTCGATCCAGTTCCGCACCACCGCCTGGCTGCCGCCCGTGCCTATGTGGCGCGTGAGCAACAACGACTGGCGCTTCGTGCTGTACAACCCCACTGACTTCAACGGCAGCGTCTTTTACCGCTACTGCCGCAACCTGGCCTGCGGCGCCGCCGACGACAGCGCCACGGCCGGGGTGGGCGCCTCCGGTCGGCTCTTTAGTCCGGCCTTCCTCTCGCAGAACCTGCGCGACAACATCAGCGGCTGGCAGTGGCTGGGCCCCGTCTCCAGCACCGGCCCGGCCGTGCCGCCGGTCAACTTCCACCTCAACTTTGCCGCCGGGGCCGCGCTGGACGAGACCTGGCAGCCCAACGCCGCGCCCTTCTACAGCCAGGGCTTCAGCGCGCAGCGCAGCGCCGGCGCCAACTGGGTCAGCTTCAACCGCCGCGGCCTGGCCGTGCCGGCCGGCGCCGCCCTCGCCTTCCGCGACGACCCCGCCCTGGCGCCCCTGCCCCAAGACTGGAAGGGCCTGGTCTCCACCGCGCACACGGTGGGTCTCCAGGTGGCGCTGCACCCGGTCACCTGCCACTACACGCCCTACGGCGCTTGCGAGTACTGGAACGGCGCTAACTACGGCGGCAACTTCTGGAACGATTGGTTTGCCGCCTTCGAGCACTACACCCTGGCGCAGGCCACCCTGGCGCGCGACTCGGGCACCGACCTGCTCATCGTCGGCGACTTCAAGCTGCGGCCGTCCTTCCCCGGCGAGCCGGAGGCCCCCGCCGACGCGGAGGCGCGCTGGCGCGGCCTGATCAGCCAGGTGCGCGCCGTCTATAAGGGCCAGATCGGCTTCGAGTTGCTGATGGGAGACGCGTTGTGGCCCAGCCCCCCGCCCTTCCTGGACGCGGTCGACGTGATCCGCGTGTGGTGGTGGAGCCCACTGACGGCGACCAGCGCCGCCAACCCGGCGGACATGCAGACTGCCGCCGGCACCCTGCTGGATACGCACCTGCTGCCGCTCCAGCAGCGCTTTGGCAAGCCCGTCCACCTCAGCGTGGCCTACCTCTCGGCCGACGGCGCCGCCACGCAGTGCCTGCGCCGCTCCGACGGCGCCTGCCACCACTTCGAAGACTTCCAGCCCGGCGCGCCGGACGTGAGCACCTATGCCCTGGACCTGTCCGAGCAGGCCGACGCCTACAACAGCCTGCTCTTGGCCGTCAACGACCGCGGTTGGGTCAGCGGCCTCTTCAGTTACGGCTACCAGCCCGCCGTTACCCTGCGCGACAAGTCGCTCTCGGTGCGCGGCAAGCCCGCCGAGGCCGTGCTGGCGGCGTGGTGGCCGGGGTTGACAATACCTTGATTTCTCTGTTTCGCTCGTGTATTATGCCTACGCCATGAAGATTGCCCCATCCATATTGTCCGCCGACTTTACTCGGCTGGGGGAGGACATTGCCGCCTGTGAGGCCGCCGGCGCGGATTGGGTCCATGTGGATGTCATGGATGGGCACTTTGTCCCGAACATCACGCTTGGGCCCCTGGTCGTGGCGGCCGCGCGGCGGGCCACCCGCCTCCCCCTGGACGTCCATTTGATGATTGCGGCGCCGGAGCGCTACCTGGAGGCCTTTGCCCTGGCCGGGGCCGACCGCCTGACCGTGCACGTGGAGGCCACCCCCCACCTGCACCGCGCGCTCCAGCAGATCCACGAGCTGGGCAAGCTGGCCGGCGTGGCGCTCAACCCGGCCACCCCGGCCGTGGCTGTGCAGGAAGTGCTGGCGTTGGCCGACCTGCTGCTGGCCATGACCGTAAACCCAGGCTTTGGGGGACAGGCCTTCATCGAAAGCACCCTGCCCAAAATTCGGCAGCTGCGCCAGTGGGCCGACGAGACCGGCCGCGCGATCGAGATCGAGGTGGACGGCGGCATCGACCCGTCCACGGCGCCACGCGTGGCCGCGGCCGGCGCCAGCGTGCTGGTGGCGGGCAACTTTGTCTTCAATCCAGCCCGCACCGTCCACGCGGCCGTGGCCGGCCTGCGCGCCAGCGTCGCCGGGCATTTGGCGCCAAGCACTTAACAAAAAAAGCCGGCCCTCACAAGAGGGCCGGCTGAGCAGACCGGCACGGGTCAGCCGCCAGAAGCCGGCGCCAGAAGCCAACGGCGCCTGCTACTTGATCTTAGACTGGGCCTTGATGCACTTGGCGCAAAAGGTCTTCTGGACCATCCGGCCGAGCTTGGCATCGTACAGCGAAATCTTCTGCAGGTTCGGGCGGAACAAGCGCGGGGTGCGGTTCTTGGCGTACGACACGTTGCGCCCCACCACCGGCACCTTACCGCAATTAGCACATTTAGCCATTGTGAGAATTCCTTTGCTGCTCTGTTAGAATGAGACCGTGCCAGCCGCGGCGCCCTGAGGCGTCGCGAAAGCGCAGACCCAGGGGGTCTGCGCCGACGAACTGGCGAATATTACCACAA
>CAYUYN010000283.1:0-5502 GCA_964449185.1 uncultured Anaerolineales bacterium
GCTGGGCGCGGGGCGGCCCACGCCGGCCCGCTCGGCCCCGCCGCCCGTAAAAAGGGGCCAATCCTCGACGCTGCGCTCCGACTCGCCCGTCCGCCGCCTGTCCGAAGCCCGCGCCGCAAAGGTGGCGCCCCTGCAGCCGCAAAAGACCGGCCTGATCGGCGGCCTGCCGGTGTGGGTGCTGGTGGCGGCGGTCGTCGCGTTGTTAGTGATCCTATGCCTGCTGTCGGCGCTGTTGGTCGGGGGCGGGCGGTTGTTGGGGTTGTAGCGCCGGATCGTCTCCAAAAGCAAAAAGCGGCGCGGTGCTTGAAAAAGCACCGCGCCGCTTGCTTGTTGCTGAAACCTGCTCCGGCCCTAGCGTAGGTTTTGCGCAACCAGGGCGCAAACCGTTGAAACGGATGCAATCCAGGCGGTTAGTCCTACCAGTACGACTTACCCCGAGGCGGCCTTCGGTTCGCTGCGCGTGAACGATCAAGTCTACCTGGGCTATCAGTTGGCGCGGGTATGCTTGTCGCCGCAGGCGAGCGAACGGATTTGGCTGGCGGGGTTTCATCACGCTGCGCGGGGCGATACGGTTTCGGCCGCGTGCCTGAAAGAGTTGGTCCACGCCGCCGAAGCACAGACCCGCGTGCGCCCACGGCCCCGCGATTGTTTAATCTCAAACGCTGTTAGCGGATGATCAAGTAGCGCGTCAGCAGCACCACAAAAAACACCGGCACGATCAAGATGACCCAGTACCACAGGCTGTCATAGCGCAGGTGCATGAAGTACAGCACCACCAGCAGCGCCTTGATGACGGCAATGGTGACCAGGATGCCGATCTTGATCGCCTCGGGCATGGACACCGCGGCCACGGCCACCTCGATGACGGTGAGCACGGCCAGCCAGGCGAAGACGATGACGTACTTGCGCGGGGTGGGGTGGGCCGTGTGCGGCTTGGACGCGCTGTGCGCGGCGGCAGTTTCGGACGACATGACGGCAGGCTCCTACGCTGAAAGGGGCGGCGCTAGATCAGGTACACCAGGGTGAAGATGATGATCCAGACCACGTCCACAAAGTGCCAGTACAGGCCAAAGATCTCCACGCCCATGTGCGCGTGCTCGCTGTAGCCGCCGCGCAGCGCGTTGATGATGACCACCACGCACCAGATGACGCCGATCAGCACGTGCAGGCCGTGATTGCCGGTCAGGAAGTAAAATGCCGAGCCAAACTGGCTGGAGCCAAACGTCAGGCCCTCGTGTACCAGCTTGTTGTACTCGTAGGCCTGGATGCCCAGGAAGGCGGCGCCCAGCAGCGCGGTCACAGCCAGCCAGCCCACCAGCGCGCGCCGGTTGCCCTGCTGGATGGCCGACAGGCCCAGCACCACGCACAGGCTGCTCACCAGCAGGTTGAAGGTGTTGGCCGAGACCAGCAGCAGGGACGCGAGCGGCTCGGTGAGCAGCTTGTGCGCCTCGGGGTCCGCAATCCAGATGCCGAACACACGCCCGATGAGCGCGCCAAAGATGATGACTTCGGTGCCCAGGAAGCACCACATGGCAAACTTGGCCGCCACCACGGGTGTCTCGGTGCCGTGCGCGCGCTCGCGGACGTTGCCCCTCAGCCAACCGCCCACGGCCAGCAGCATCACGCCCAGGCCAACGGCCGACACCAGGTAGAGGTTCGGGTCTTCGCCGTTGGGGCGGTTGGCCAGGATCAGGCCAAAAACCAACAGAAAAAAGCCCAGGCCAAAAACGAGCGGGGTGAACGACGGCTTGGGAAGGTGAATGCCTTCCGCATGCTCCGGGGCATGGTTGTCGACAGACGGCGTCATGCACTGACTCCTGCGCTTGGGGTTGAAATGTAGAGAGTTGGGTGATCCAGGCCGCCAAGGTCCCAAAGTCTCAACGACAGCGGCATTCTATCATCAAGGCCACAAAGTGCCAAACCGCCGGGGCATTGGTGCAATTTGACGCAATCATCTCTAGTGCATATAATCCCCCTGAGATCGATCCTTCTTGATTACCCCCAATTTGCCTTGGAGGCCAGTTTGAAACAGCGTTCGCCCCGCGGTTGGCTAATCGTTCTGTCCACGCTTGTGGTCGGCGCCGTGCTGCTGGTGGCCGCCTATGTGGTGCTGCAGTCGCGCGGGGCCTTCGCCGGCTGCCCCAACTGCATGGTGACTTTTAACACGCCCTCGATCTATCGGCCGGGTTCGGGCGAGGCCACCGCTATCGCGGGCCTCTTTACCTTCATTCTGGTGACGGCCGGCATCATCTTTGTGCTGGTCGAGGGGCTGCTCCTGCTGGCGGTGCTGCGCTTCCGCAACCGCCCGCCCGAGAGCGCCGTCCAGTTCCACGGCAATACCAAGCTGGAAGTGGCCTGGACCATGGCGCCGGCCGTCATCCTGGCCGTGCTGATGGGCTTCACCCTGCGCACCATGGGCCAGGTGAAAGCGGTCACGGCCGAGAACGTCATGCACGTGACGGCGGTGGGCCATCAGTGGTGGTGGGAGTTTCGCTACCCCGAGCTGGGCATCGTCACCGCCAACGAGCTGATCGTGCCGGTCAATACCGTCATCGAAGTGTCGGTGGAGTCGGTGGACGTGGAGCACGGCTTCTGGGTGCCCGAGCTGTTCGGCAAGGTCGATGCCGTGCCCGGCTATACCACCCGCGTGCGCTTTACCCCCACCGAGGCCCGCAACCAGTATTACGGCGGCCAGTGCACCCAGTTCTGCGGCCTCCAGCACGCGCAGATGCGCTTTGGCGTCATTGTGCGCACGCAGGCCGACTTTCAGGCCTGGGCGTCCAACCAGCAGCAGGCGCCCGCGCTGGACGCGTTGACCGGCGACGCAGCGGCGGGCCAGGCCCTGTTTTACGAGCCGACCAGCCAGTGCATCGCCTGCCACTCCATCCAGGGCACGGGCGCCGTCGGCACCACCGGCCCGAACCTGACCCACCTGGCCAGCCGGTCGTTCATCGCCGGCGCCCTCCTGCCGCGCACCACCGAGAACCTGCACGCCTGGGTCAAGGATGCCCCCGGCCTCAAGCCCGGCGTCGTCATGCCGTCGTTCAAGGACAAGTTTACCGACGAGCAGGTGGCCGACCTGGTGGCCTTTCTGAACACGCTCCAATAGTTGCCAGAACGCCCGCGTCGGCGCAACCCTGGCTAGAGGATTAGAGGCAAAACGAACCGATGACCACTCATGCACAAGCCCGCCCGCCCGGCCGCCGTTCCGTGGGGGAGTCGGTGTTGGACTGGCTGACCACCGTCGATCACAAAAAGATCGGCATCCTGTACCTGGTGCTCAACTTCGCCTTCTTCGTGATCGGCGGCCTGGAAGCGCTGCTCCTGCGCACGCAGCTCGCCAGCTCCAACCTCAAGGTGCTCAACCCTGAGGCGTATAACGCCATGTTCACGATGCACGGCACCACCATGATCTTCCTGGTGCTCGTGCCCGTGTGGGCGGGCTTTGCCAACTACTTTCTGCCGCTGATGATCGGCGCGCGCGACATGGCCTTCCCGCGCCTGAACGCGCTTTCGTTCTGGCTGCTCTTTTTCGGCGGCCTGGTGATGTACTCGTCGTTCCTGTTTGGCGAAGTGCCCAACGCCGGCTGGACGTCTTACCCGCCGCTGACGGGCGCGCTGTACAGCCCCGGCCGCAACATCGACTTCTGGATCCTGGGCCTGCACCTGCTGGGCGCTTCGTCCATTCTGGGCGCCATCAATTTCATCGTCACCACCCTCAACATGCGCGCGCCCGGCATGAAGCTGACCGAAGTGCCCATGTTCGTCTGGTCGGTGATGATCAACTCACTCATGGTGATATTTGCCACGCCGTCGTTGTCGGTGGCCATCACCCTGCTGCTTTCCGACCGGCATTTTGGCACGGGCTTCTTCATCCCGGCCCAGGGCGGCGACCCGCTGTTGTGGCAGCACCTGTTCTGGTTCTATTCGCACCCGGCCGTGTACATCATGATCCTGCCGGGCATGGGCGTCATCTCCGAGGTCCTGCCGGTCTTCTCGCGCAAGCCGCTGTTCGGCTACAACTTTATCGCCGGGTCGACGGTCTTCATCGCCCTCCTGGGCTTCTCGGTCTGGGCCCACCACATGTTTCAGGTCGGCTCCAGCCTGGCCGTCAATACCTTCTTTGCCGCGACCAGCATGGTCATCGCCGTGCCCACCGGCGTGAAGATCTTCAACTGGATCGCGACGTTGTGGGGCGGGGCGCTGGACATGCGCGCGCCGATGCTCTTTTCCCTCGGCTTTATCGCCATGTTTATCATCGGCGGCCTGAGCGGCGTCATGCTGGCCTCGGTGCCGGTGAACTGGCAAACGCACGACACCTACTTCGTGGTGGCCCACCTGCACTACGTGCTCTTCGGCGGCTCGGTCTTTGCCATGTTCGCCGCTTTCTACTACTGGATCCCCAAAATGACCGGCTGGATGATGCAGCGCGGTTGGGGCCAGCTCCACTTCTGGCTCATGTTCATTGGCTTCAATCTCACCTTCTTCCCCATGCACATCAGCGGCATGCTGGGCATGCCCCGCCGCGTGTACACCTATGCCGCCGGGCAGGGCTGGGAAATCTGGAACCTGATGTCCACCGCCGGCGCCTTCCTGATCGCGCTGTCGGTGCTGGTGTTTATCATCAACTTCATCCTCAGCGCCCGCAAGAAGGAACCGGCCTTCGCCGACCCGTGGGGCGGCGCTACCCTGGAGTGGGCCACCACCTCGCCGCCGCCGGCGCACAACTTTGACACCGTCCCGCCCGTTATGGGGCGCGACCCGCTGTGGATGCTCGAAAAAGCCGGCGCCCACACCGATGGTGACCGGCCGCATGCTTGACGGCATGTGGCACGTCTGCCAGGCGCTCGCGGGTGCCCGGCCTGGAATTGCTGAACCACCCGCATGACCACTGCGCTGCCCTCCACCCCCACCGCTAGCCGCTTCCGCTGGCTGGCGTTGGGGACTTCTATCGCCACCTTTCTGCTCATCGTCATCGGCGGCATTGTCCGGGTTACTGGCTCGGGCCTGGGCTGCGGCGAGCACTGGCCGCTGTGCAACGGCGTCTGGTTCCCGCCGCTCGACCTGGCGACCTTCATTGAGCTGTCGCACCGTGTGGCCGCGGCGCTGGTCTCGCCGCTGATCTTCCTCACCGCCTTTGTCGCCTGGCGCCGCTATCGGCGCGTGCGCTGGATTGTGGCGCCGGCCCTGTGGGCCGTGGCGCTGCTGGTCATCCAGGTGCTGCTGGGCGCCATCACCGTGCGGCTGGCGCTGCCGCCAGGCATTGTGGCGCTGCACCTGGCCAATGCCCTGGCGCTGCTGGCCCTGCTGCTGGTGGTGACCGTGGTGGCCTTTCAGTATCGCCAGGACCCGCGCGTCGGTGACGCGCTGTTCCACTTTGACGCCGTCAGCCGGCTGGCCGCCACCACGGCGCTGGGCGTCTACGGCCTGCTGATCACGGGCGCGCTGGTGACGGCCGCGCGGGCCGCGGCCGCCTGCAGCGGCTGGCCGCTGTGCAACGGC
>CAYUYN010000284.1:0-5502 GCA_964449185.1 uncultured Anaerolineales bacterium
CCGGCTGAAAGAAAAGCGGCGCGCGGGGCTCCTGGGCCGCACCCATACCTCGCCCGAAGCGGAGAAGGAGGTGCTGTCTTTCGGCCATGGCGGCAAAGCGCGCCGCGCGTGTGGGGCGGGGTTGACCTCCGCTACGCTCCGACCAACCCCACCCCACGCGGCCAAGGATAAAACAACGATTACCGGACAATACCCGCGTTGATCAGGGGTCTTTTTAGCCCGATGATCTGCGGACTTTCCAACTCGGTGTTGACACGTCGTCCGCTGCAACCGGTTGTTCGGCTTTCTTGGTGTCGGAGTTTGGTGATGAAGTTCCATTGGGCAATGCCTTGAGATCATGGCGCATAATCGGGCGAGGCGGCACGCGTCGAGCAACGGTCTTGAATCCGGCGCGCGCGAAAGTTGAGACATAGCCAGTGAACGACGTGCTCGGCGTCAAATCCGCGTCAAGAGGATAAGCTTCGAGCGCGAGTGCTCCTGCGCGCTTTGCGGCCTTCAACGCCCCTGCGATCAGTGCGGACGTAACGCCCCGCTTGCGATAGCCCTTGCGCACATAGAAGCAGGAGAGCGACCAGACCGGCAGTTCGTCCACGCGCTTGAGCCGCCACGCACGATCAAGCCACGGCAACGTATCGCGCGACGTAAGCTGGCACCAGCCCACGGCCACATCGCCGTCGAAGGCGAGCAAGCCCGGAGGTGGACCGCGTTTTACGACCTTTCGAAATGCCGCCTTGTTCGTCTCGCGCGACCTCTCGCGATAGGCGCTGCCGATCCGCCAATACATGCACCAGCAGCCGTTGCAGGCCCCGTTCTCTCCGAAGAGGTCTTCGAGCGCAGGCCACAAATCGGGCGTGAGCGGACGGATAGTAATCTGCATTGCTGATTCCTTGCCGCGAGTTGTCTTCATCATCGCTTGTGGCCGAACGGCTAACATCCGGCGCGAGGCGGGTCATTCCGATCGCCCGATTGCTCAGGGCGTAGCCCCGTCGCCTGCATGTGGGGTTGGGCGGCTGATGGGAACGCGGCGCCTCGCCCCCGAACTTCTCGGCCTGTGCGGTGAAAGACCGCCCGGCCTTTCGTGCCCCTTCTTTCGCCGCATCCACCCTCGCCCGCGAAGACTCGCTGGCGTGCAACGGATGTTGCCAGCCGCCCAACATAGAGTAGCTGGAAAACTGTCAGTATTCTACTTCTTTTGCTGTCAAGTTCAGCCGCCAACCCCTTGTGTCTACGCTGGCCTGGACACCGACCGACCATAATTCACCGTAGAGCACCTGCGGTAGGAGACCAGCATGGCCGCAATCCTGTCGAACAACGGGCCTCGCGAAGCGTCGCCGCCCAGCAGCTCAACCCTGCCACGTCGGCCTCGACGTCGTCCGAGCTCACGTGCACCATCATCTCGCCCACCTTGCAGTCCAGGCTCCCGGCCCCCCGCCAGCTCGACCGCAACCCTGGCCCTTAAAGGCACCCCCTTCCCGTAAGCGTTCGCCGTACGCCGGGATGGGGGCCGGGGGCTTGGGTCCGTCGGCGCTGACCCCCACCAATTTCCCGCTTAACACAACAATTACTTGACACCCAGAACATTCGTGCTAAAATATACTCATGCCGGCCGAAATCTCTCTCTCACTCGCCCTGGAGCTCATCTCCTGGCCTGCCGTGCCCCCCATCGCCCGCCCGCTCGCCCAGCAGGGCGCCTCCGCCTCAACCGACTCGGCCGCCCTGGCCCTTCAAGGCATCTATCTCTTCGCCATTGCCGTGCTCGGCCTGCTCGTCAAGGGCTACAACCGTGCTATCGCCGCACTGGCCGTCGCGGCCCGCTTCCCCGGCGCCAACGCCGATGGCGGTAATGACGGCAATGATGACGGTAATGATCAAGAAATCGGCCAAAATGACGGTAATGACGGCAATGACAGTAGAATCGATTTAGCTGAAATGGATGATTTGGGGGATACCTCCCCCAGCGGCTTCTACTCGCTGTCGCCCCGGGCGGCTCGCGTCGCTAGCCTGGCCTGCCAACCCCAGACCCCAAGGGTCTTTAAGACCCTTGGGGTCTCGTCGTGGCCCACCCGACCCTGCTCGCATCACAACTAAATCCACTCAATCAGCTTCAAAATCCGCCGCAAAGCCGCCGCTGCCGGCACCGGCAGCAGCCGGTTGTGAACCGCCCGGTCGATGGTGTGCGTCTAGCACCACCCGGCGATCTCCTGCGCCACGCCCGCGGCTTGTTGCAGCTGGCGGCGCTGGCGGTGCAGGAGCGAACCATAGGCCGAAGCGCGCACCAGGATGTGCCGGAAGACGTACTCCAACTCTGGGCGCGAGTTGACCTCGCGGATCAGGTCGGCTCGCAGGCCGCGCGACCATTCTGGGGTGAGGGTCATCTGTGGCGCCCGCACCCCCGTGCGCGCGGCCCACTCACCCGCAAACAGCGACGCACTCCCGCGCAGCATGCCGTTGACGAGGCCATCTTCGGCCAGCGTGGGCCTGCGCCTAGCTGACATCGGCCATGACCATCTCGACCAACTGATGGCCCCATTGAATGCCTTCGCGAAGTGCGGTGAGGGTGTCCATGATGTGTCTCCCTAAGTTAGCCTACATTCATGCCCAACGCTTGCACGTCGGCCTGCGCCAAGAACGCCTGCCGCAGTTCAGCCGTGAGCACCTTCTCCGCGATTCCCTGGACCACCCTCCGCGCTTGCCGCCGCCAGTTCTCCGCCTGGTCAGCCTGCCCGCTCTGCGCCTCGATCTCCGCGAGCGCCGCCAGGATGCGCCACTGCATGCGGCGCGAGTTCAGCGCCAGCGCCTCCAGGCGGGCTGATTGCAAGTCGGAGCGGGCCTGGGCCAGGTGGCCTTGCGCCAGCCGGGCTTTCGCGCGCAGGTGCAGCACATCGGGCAGGCGAAAGCGCAGCCCGGTGGCTTGCATGCTCTCGGCCACTTCGGTCATCAGGGTAAACGTGCGCGCGGCCTGCCCCTGCGCCAGCGCCAGCTCCCCCTCGGCCAGCGCCACGTTGAGCCACATCGTCGCGATGAAGCCGGCGCGCCGCTGAAACTCCTGGTAGGGCGGCAGCGCGGCCAAGGTCGCCTCCGCGTGGGCGTTGTCACCGCGCATCAGATGCAGCCGGGCTACGGCGGCCGTCGGCCAGCCGACCAGCAGCGGGAATTGGCTTTCCGCCAGGGTCAGCGCGGCCTGCGCCAGGGGCAGCCCTCGCTCTGGGGCGCCCAGTTCGCCATAGGCCAGGCCCAGGTCGGCCTGGCTGCCCGCCAGCACGGTCACGTTGCCGGTGGTCGCGCCCAGAGCCATGGCCGCCTCGGTGAGCGTCACGGCCTGTGCGTAGTCGCCGTGCTCGGCGTGGATCAGGCCCACAAAGGCGTGGCTCAGCGCCTGCATATCGTCACTGGCGATGCTCCGAGCGATATGCAGCGCCTCGTCCGCGATGGCCAGCGAGCCGGCGTATTCGCCCACGAACATGGCCACCATGGCCAGCCTTACCGCCGCCTCACACTGGCCGGCCGGGTTCTCCAGCTCGCGCCACAGGCGCTGCGCTTCGAGCAGGGTGCCGCGCGTCTGGTCCCATTGGCCAAGGCCGCCATAGGCAAAAAACAGGTCCTGGTGGGTAAAGGCCAGCTGCTCGCGCAGCCCGAGCTCCCTGGCCACGGCCAGCGAGCGTTCGCCGTAGGCGAGGCGCTCGGCGGGGTCTCCGCCGCGCATGCTGTTCTGCAGCATGAGGGTCCAGTATAGGCGGGCCTGGGTGGCATGGTCGCCCAGGCGATCGGCCAGGGTGGCGGCCTGCTCCATCAGCAGGCGGCTGCGCTCGGGGTCATGCGAAAGGTTGGCGGTGGAATAGATTTTGGCCCGCTCCAGCAGGGCGGCCAGCTCGAGCGCGCGGTCAGCGTGCCGGTGGGCCAGTTCGTCCATGGCTTCGTAGTGGCGCAGCGCGGCCTCGAATTGGCTGCGCAGTTCCAGGGCAAGGCCCAGGCGTATGGCCAGGTGCCGCACCGTAACCGCCTCGTAGGCCACACCCGCACGGGTCGCCAGGGCCAGGGCGCGCGCGTAATAGTCGCCGGCTTCGGCGTTGGCGTAGCGCTCGAAGGCCGCGTCGGCCGCGCGCGCAAAGTAGCGCAGCGCGCGTTGGTCGTCGCCCGCCACGGCGAAGTGATGGGCCAGCCCCGGCGCCAGGAGGTCGGCGGTGTCGGGCGCGCCCGCCGGCGCCAGCAGCCCTTCGAGCACTTCGCCCGCGGCCAGGTGCCAGGCACGCCGCTGCTGCTTAAGCAGGGTGTTGTAGGCCGCATCTTGTATCAGCCCGTGGCGAAACAGATATTCCAGCTGGGGTTGGCTTGCGGTCTCACGGATGAGGCCGGCGGCCTCCAGGTGGGCCAGGTGGTCGCGCAGCATCGACGTCCCTATTCCAGGCGGCGTGTTGGCCGGCGCGTCAGGCCGCGCGCAGCAACGCCTGGACCTCCGCTGTCCCCAAAAAACTCTCGCGCAGCGCTGTTTCCGAGATGTGGCCGGCGATGAAGTCCACGACCGCCCGCGCCTCCGCCCGGATGGCGCGCGCCTGGGCGGCGTCGCCGCGCTCGGCGGCCAATTGGGCCAGCTCGGCCAAGACCAGATACAGCGTCATCCGCGCTTGCTGGGCCTCGACCAGGCCGCGCGCCTCGTTCAGCACTGCCTCGGCTTCAGCGGGCCGGCCCAGCACGCGCAGCGCTTGCGCCCAAGGCAGCATGACTACGGACAGTAAGCCTTTTAGGCCCGTTTGGGCGAACGCGGCGGCGGCCTGGCTTGAGACCGTGATTGCCCGCTCGGGATCACCCATTGCCAGGGCCAGGGGGCCCTCGGCCGCGGCCAAAATCAAGAGCGCAAACGGCATTTGACCTTCCGGGCGAAGGCCGGCCCGTGCCTCGCGCACGTATGCCTCGGAGCGGGCGAAGTCGCCCAGGTCGAAGTAGAGCTGCGCCAAGACAGCCAACACCTCGCTGCGCCGCTCGGCAGCGCCCGCATCGGCCACGGCCAGGGCTTGCTGGGCCTGTTCCAGGCCGCGTTGGGTCAAGCCCAGCGCGCTGTAGACCAAGGCCAGATTGGCCCGCACCGTGATCTGCGGAAAGTAAAAGCCTGATTGCGCGCTGAGCCGCAGGCATTCGTCCGCGGCGGCCAGGGCGTCGTCCACGCTGCCTTGCTGCATAAAGACAAAATACTGCAGCATCAGGCTGTACGACTGGCCCCAGGCATCGCCGGTCTGGCGGCCCAGCGCCTGGCTTTCTCTCAATAGGTCCAGCGCTGCCTCATACTCGCCCGAGAAGAAGTATGAACTGGCCAGGTTCGACACACTTTCCGCCAACATGCGCAGGTTGCCTTCGGCCTGCCACAGCCGGCGCGCTTCTTCGGCCGCCTCGCGGGCGGCGGGCACGTTCCCCGAATTTTGGTAGGCCCGGGTGAGGTCGTTGAGGATGAGCCCCAGTTGTTCACGCAGCCCCAGCGCGCGTGCCAGGGCCAGGGCCTCCTGCCCGTAG
>CAYUYN010000285.1:0-5488 GCA_964449185.1 uncultured Anaerolineales bacterium
CTGGTCGGCGTTCGGCCGCCGCGGAGGCCGCAACGCCCGCGGCCGGCGCGGCGTCGGCGCTCACCTCTGGCGCGCCCGCCAGAATGGCCGGTTGGCTCTCAAAGGGCGTGCGCTCGCCGGGTTGAATGATATAGGCCAGCAGGGTTCCAACCCGCACCGTGGCGCCGGGCCGCGGCGAGTCCGGCGGTATGCGCAGGATGCCGGTCTCAAAGGACTCCACCTCGTTCAGCGCCTTGTCGCTTTCCACCGTGAAGAGGACATCGCCGGCCGCGACCCGGTCGCCGTCCTGTTTGGTCCACTCGGCCAAGACACCGGCTTCCATGGTCCAGCCGAAACGGGGCATCACGATTTCAACAGCCATTGAGCGTCTCTTACTCGGCCAGCAGGTCGCGGATGGCCTGCGCAATGGTCTGCGTGTTAGGGATCACCGCGGCTTCTAACGGCGGGCTGTAGGGGGTAGGGGTGTGCGCTCCGTTCAACCGCCGCACGGGCGCATCCAGGTCGTCGAAGGCCTGCTCCATCACCTGGGCGGCGATCTCCGCCCCAATCCCGCACGGCCCAAACCACTCGTCCACGATCAGCAGCCGCCCGGTCTTGTGCACGGACTCGAGAATGGTCGGCAGGTCGAGTGGGGCCAGCGTGCGCGGATCAATCACCTCGGCCGACGTGCCGTCCTGGGCCAGCTGCTCGACGGCGTCCAAGGTCTTCTTTACCGCCGCCGCGATGGCGACCACGGTGACATCGCGGCCCTCCCGGACGCGGCGCGCCTGGCCGAAGGGGATCGCATAGCTCTCCTCGGGCACCGGGCCTTTGCTGTATAGCAGCGATTTGTGCTCCAAAAACAGCACCGGGTCATCGCCCTGCAGCGCCGTGGCAAAGAGCCCTTTCGCGTCGTAGGGTGTCGCGGGCACCACCACCCGAAAACCAGGCACGTTGACAAACGTTGGATAGTAGCTGCCCGAATGGTGGGTGGCCGCCGAATTGCCGATGCCGATCGCGCCGCGCAGCACCAGGGGCATCTTCAGCCGGCCGCTGCTCATGTACTGGACCTTAGCCATCTGGTTGATCAATTCGCCCATCGCGTCCAGGATGAAGTCGACAAACATGAAGTCGACCACCGGGCGCGCGCCGGCCATGGCGGCGCCGGTGCACAGCCCGACGAAGCCCCGCTCGCTGATGGGCGTGTCGCGTAGGCGCTCGGGGCCAAAGCGGTCGTACAGGCCCAGGGTGGTGGTGAAGTTCCCGCCGCGCGCGCCGATGCCCTCGCCCACCACGAAGATGGCCGGATCGCGCGCCATCTGCTCGGCCAGCACCTCGCGGGTCGCCTCCACGAACGTTAGCTCACGCATTGCGCCGGCCTCCGGCTTCGCTAAAAATGTGCTGGGTCGCCGTGGCCGGGTCCGGCCAGGGGCTGTTCTTGGCGAATTCCACCGCCTCTTCGCACTGGGCTTTGACCTCGGCCTCAATGGCGTCAATGTCGTCGGCGGTGGTCGGGTCTTCGGCGGCCATATGCTCTCGCAGGCGCGGGAGCGGATCGCGCGCTTTCCACGCCTCGACCTCCTCGCGCGTCCGGTAGCCCGCGTCGCGCATGCCCTCGGCGTGCGACCGGGTGCGATAGGTGCGGCATTCGAGCAGCGTGGGCCCGCCGCCCGCGCGCGCCCGGCTGACGGCCTCCTTGGCGGCCGCGTGCACCGCCAGCACGTCGTTGCCGTCTACGCACACACCCGGCAGGCCATAAGCCTGGCCCCGGCTGGCGACATCCGGGTTGCGGGTCGCGTCGGCAAAGGCCACTTCGGTGGCGTACAGGTTGTTCTCGCAGACGAAGATCACCGGCAGTTGCCAGATGCCGGCCAGATTGAGCCCTTCGTGGAAGGCGCCGTTGTTCACCGCGCCGTCGCCAAAGAAACCCACGCTCACCCGCCCGTTCTTCAGCAATTTGAAGGTGTAGCCGGCGCCGGTCGCCTGCAGAATGTTCGGGCCGACGATGCCAGACGTACCCAGCAGCCCCACCTCCGGCGCAAAGAGGTGCATGCTGCCGCCGCGGCCGCGCGAGCAGCCCGTAGCGCGCCCAAACAGCTCCGCGATCAGCTCGCGCGGTGTCACGCCTTTGGCCAGAGCATGGCCGTGCCCCCGGTGGGTGCTGAAGACCACGTCTTCCCGCCGCAGGTGGGCGCACACGCCCGTCGCCACCGCCTCCTGGCCCACATAGGTGTGGCAGGGCCCAGGGATCAGACCGGCCTGGTGAGACTTCGCGAGTTGTTCCTCGCAGCGCCGGATCACCAGCATCCCGCGGTATAGCTGTAGCAGCTCGTCCTTATTGAGCGTAGAAGTCATATCAGGCCTCGGCCACGACCGGGTTTTCGAGGGTGCCCAGCCGCTCGATATCCACGCGCACGACGTCGCCCGGCTTCAAAAAGCGCTTGGGGTTGCGCGCCGCGCCGACCCCGCCGGGCGTGCCGGTGGCGATCACATCGCCGGGTTCTAAGGACTTGCCCATCACCCATGGATCCCTCTCCTTGCCGTCAAAGTGTGACGTGCAGCTCGCCCGCCAGGGACTGGAGAGCCAGCCAGGTCTGCTCGGGCAGGTAGATGCCTTGTTCCAGGCGTTGGCGCCGGGATCGCCTCTCGGGCTCACCCGGTACCAGGATCTCGTGAAAGCCTTCGGCGGTTGGCGTAGCTTTGATCTTTTCGCTTAACGCCGTGGCCTGGCCGGTGAACTGCGCCAAAGGCACAAAGGACGCGATATTCAGCCCCAAAAGCAGCGTGCCGTTACCGCCCTGATATTCAGGCAGCGCCGAGGGGGCCATGCCCGAGAGCGCACCGCCCAGCAGTTCGATGAGCACGTTGATGCCATAGCCTTTGTGTCCGCCGAACGGCAGCAGCACGCCGCCGTCATAGAAATCGGCCGGCTCGGTCGAGGGCCGTCCGTTTCGGTCGAGGATCAGGCCGGGGGGGACCGTCTCGCCTTTGGCCCGCGCCACTCGCAATTTGCCTTCGGCAACGCCGGCGGTGGCGAAGTCCACCAACAGCGGCGGCTGCCCGGCCCCCAGGGGCACGGCCCACGCGATTGGATTTGTCCCCATGCGCCCCTCGCGCCCGCCAAAAGGGGCGACTACCGGCTCGGCGTTGCATAGGGCCATTCCGATCAGCCCGGCCTGTGACATGCTTTCGACATACTCCCCCAGCCGGCCGATGTGATTGCAGTGGTCGATGGTGACCGCGCCGACACCATACAGGCCGGCCAGGTCGATTGCCGTTTGGGTAGCGAGCCGCGCGGCCGGCTGCCCCCAACCCCGCGCGGCATCTACGCGGGCCGTGGCCTGGTGAGTGGCGACCAGGCGCGGACGCGCGGCCGGCTGTACCTTCCCTAGCCGGACCAGGTCGACATAGGCCGGCAGTCGGATCACGCCGTGCGAGTCGTGCCCGACGAGGTTGGCCTCCACCAGCGACTCGCTCACCACCTGCGCCAGGTCGGCGGGCGTGCCGGCCGCGACCAGGATAAGTTCGGCCGCGGCGCGCAGGGTGTCGGGCGAGAAGGTGGGCATTTCAGGCGAGCGCTCGCTCGACGTTCAGCGTGCCCCTTTGGGCGGCCATGCGGAAGTGCTCAATCGTCTGCCGCACGCCCTTGTCCAGCGGAATCCAGGTGATGGGGCCTAAAGCGGCTTCCAGCGGCTGGCTGTCAATCTCGGTCGGCAGAGGCATCGGGGCCGGCTCAAACGTGATCTGCCCGGCCATTTCCGGCGCCGCGGCTTCAATCGCCTGCACAACCGCCGTCATGCTGGCCGCACTTCCGCCTAAGTTGAAAACGGGCGCGCCCTCGCAGCCGGCCGCGGCGCGGGCTGCGCGGATAAAGACGGCGGCCGTATCAGCAGCGTACTGGTACACCACGGTGCCCCCAAAGCTGATGTGATACGGGCGCCCGACCGCGGCGGCCAGCATGGCTTTGGTGGGCGTTGAGGTCACGCCCTGGTCGCGGCCCGGCCCGTAGACCACGTAAGGCCGCAGGCCGATGCTGCGCAGCCGATTGGCTTCCCAATAGATGCGGGCCGTGCCCTCATTGGCCTGCTTGAAGACGCCGTAGAGATTGGTCGGATAGTGCGGCGCCGCATGGGCCAGCGGGCCGGCCGGATACAGGTCCATCGGCCCGTACACCGCGGCCGAGCTGGCATAGGCCAGGCCGCGTACCTGGGCGGCGTGGCGCTGGACGGTCTCGCACACGATCGTCGAGCCCACGACATTCACCCGTGCCCCTTGGACGGGGTCGGCGCGGACGAAAGGCACCTGCAGCGCGGCCAGGTGCAGGAGGTGGGTGATGCCGTTTTCGACGACGGCGCGCTCGAACGCAGCCTGGTCGGTGATGTCGCCCGCCACTATGTGGACCCGTTCCAGGGCGTCCTCGGCCATGATCAGCCGCAGGCGATGCGGATCGCCGGGCAGGTCATAGGTCCAGACCGGGACGCCTTCGTCCACCAATTGTTTCACCGCCCACGCGCCGATGCAGCCGAAGGCGCCCGTGACCAAAAAGCGTTCAGAGGTCATCCTGTCTTTAGGCTTCCTTCCGGTGGTCCTGGATCTCATTCGCCGGGCAGCGCGGCCTTTCGCCGCGCAGCACGCGCACCACTTCCTCGGCGCCCCGGACGCGCACGTCTACGTTGGCCGCTTCCGAATACCATCCGTAGTGCGGCGTGACCAGGATGCGTTCGTCCTGGAGCAAGGGATGATCGGGTGGGGGTGGTTCGACCGTGAGCACATCCAGCGCCGCCCCGGCAATCTGCCCCGTGCGCACGGCGTGCAGCAGGGCCTCTTCGTCTACCAGCGCGCCGCGGGCCGTATTGATCAAGAACGCCGACGGCTTCATTTGGGACAGCGCTTCGGCATTGACAATCCGGTGAGTCCCGTCCGTCAGCGGCGTGTGCAGCGAGATGAAATCGGAGTCCCGCCACAGCGTCGCGGCCTCCACGGCGCGCACGCCGGCGGCTGCCATCACCTGCGGCGGCACATAGGGATCGTGGGCCGCCACCTCCAACCCCAGTCCGCGGCCCTTGGCGGCCGTCGCCTGCGCGATGCGGCCGAAACCCAGCAAGCCGAGCCGCTGGCCCTTGAGCCGCGGAAACGGTCGTGCGAGGCGGGCATCCCACTCACCGCGGCGGGTGGCGTCCAGCATGCGCGCCAGGCGGCGGGCCTGCGCCAACAGTAGGGTAATGGCGTGGGTTGAGACTTCGTCCACCGAATAGTCAGGCACATTGGTGACCCAAATGCCGCGCGCGGTGGCCGCGGGAATATCAATCGCATCGAGGCCGGTGCCCACCCGGCTGACGATGCGGCAGCGGGCCAGGTCGGCCAGCAAGCCGGCTGGCACCGTGTGCGTGGTCACCATCAACGCGTCGGCCTGGCGGGCGGCGGCCAGGTGCTCGGCTGTCTCCAGGCCCCGCGCATGTACCACCGTGGCCTCAACGGCCCGCAGTACCTCAGCCTCGACCGTGGTATC
>CAYUYN010000286.1:0-5482 GCA_964449185.1 uncultured Anaerolineales bacterium
AGCGTGTTCTTTAGCGGCTTCTTCATGGCCTTGCACCTGCTCTTGCCGGCCGTGCGCGTGGTCTCGTGGATGCTGCCGGTGACGTATGGCATCCAGATGCTGCAGCAGATCATGCTGCGCGGCTTGCCCCCTTCCCCGCTGCTCCTCGGCGGGCTGCTGGCCATGGGAATATCGTTGTTCGTGGTGTCGTGGTTCCTGCTGAGCCGGCTGATGGCGCGCCGATAAATGAAATAGGCGGTGGGATGGGGGCGCAAGTTGCGCGCGTGCGCTGCGCGCGTCCCAACCCACCGCCTGCAAGCCGGCCTTACCCAGGGCCAGTTGCTAACTGCCTCTCACTGCCCCACTCGTCTTCTCCAACAACGCCTCCAGCCGGGCGATCAGGCTGACCACATGGGGCGTGGGCTCGCCGGGTGACTGCGCCAGCAACGCCCGCACCGAGGCCAGGCGCTCCTCCAGCACGGTAAACTGCTCGTCCATGGGTTTCACCGCCGGGGTGCTGTTGGGGGTTAACAGGTGCATCCCCAGGATCTGGAGCGCCGCGGCCAGGGGCGGGGCCAGCAGCACGCCCACCAGCCCGAACTCCACACCCAGCGCCAGCCCCACCAACACCAGCAAAAGTGAGTTGTACTGCCGCCGGTTGTACAGGCGCGGCTCGACCACGAACTCCAACAGCACAAACACCAGGATGGTATACAGCGCCGCCAGCAGGGCCGGCAGCAGCCCGGACGACAGGCCCAGCAGCACTACCGGCACCAGCGCCAGCCCCACCCCCAGCCACGGCACCAGCCAGGCCAGGGCGCTGCCCACAGCCAGCAAGGCCGGGTAGTCCAGGTTGAGCAGGCGGTAGCCCAAACCCAGCAGGAAGCCCGCCAGCAGGCTCTGGGTCAGCTCACTGCGCAGGTAGGACCCCACCCCGGTCTCAATCGACCGCCAAATCTCGCGTGCCCGCGCCCGCTGCTCGGCCGGCAGCAGGGTGAGCCACAACCGCTCAAACCGCACCTGGTCGATCGCCCAATAAAGGCCCAGGAAGATGACGACGACCAGTTGGCTGGCGCCCTGGAAGACGTTGGCGGTGATGCCCAACATCTGCTGGAGGATGGCCTCGCCGCGCGGGCCGGCGATGGCCGCGTACAGCTCGCTTGGCGGAGGCAGCAACCCAACCACGGCCCGCTGAAAGGCGGTGCCTGTCGGCCAGGCCGCATAGAGGCGGTCGTACTGGATCACAAAGCTGTCCGCCAGCAGCCGCACCTCCGCCAGCAGGGTCGGCGCCAACGACCAGATGAGGGCGAAGGCCAGGCCCAAGGTCAGGCCATACACCAGCAGGATCGACAGGCCGCGGTGCCAGCCGCGCTGCACCGGCCGGTCCACCAGGGGCCGCAGCGCCGCCGCGATGGCCAATGAGAACGCGAACAGCAGCACGACCCCGCGGAACTCCCACAGCAGCACGCCGCCGAGGAGGGTGGCCAAGACCAGCGCGGTGTAGCCCGCCAGGCGCTTCATGCGGCGACCTGCTCGTCGGGCGCTTCGCGCGCCAGTAGCGAGTCGATGTCGGCGGCCAGCGCCTCGATGGCGTCGTCGACCGCGTCGGACTCGTCGTCCAGGGCCAGGGTAGACTTTTCGCGGAGCTGCTTACGCGCGTCGGCCACCAGTTCCTGCGCCTCGTAGCGCAGCACGCTCAGGCGGTCGCGGCCCGGCGGGGGCGCCTCCTCCACCGGCCGCCCAACGAGCACGTAACGGTCCAGCAGCAGTTGGATGATGGCCGCCAGCGGAATGGCCAGCAGGGTGCCGGGGATGCCAAACAGCGTGCCAAACGCCACCAAGGCCAGCAGGGTCACGACTGGGCTGACGCCCACCGTGTGGCCCATCACGCGCGGCACCAGAAACGTATTCTCCAGCGCCTGGATGCCGCCAAAAATCGCCAGCACCCACACCGCTTTCGTGGGGTCCACGGCAAACGCCACCAGCACCGCCGGCAGCACCCCCAGCGCCGGGCCGATGACCGGTACGATCTCAAATAACCCCGCGACCAGCCCGAGCAGCAGCGCGTAGGGCAGCCCCAACAATAGGTAGGCGGCAAAGGCCAGGCCGCCAACAATGACACTCAGAATCGAGATGCCGCGGATATAAGCCCCCACCTTAGCCTCGGCGGCCAGGAATAGGTCGCGGAAGTCGTCGCGCCGCGGCCTGGGCGCCAACAGCAGCAGGAAGCGCAGGACGCGCTCGCGCTCCACCGTCCAGTAGAAGGCCAACAGCAGCACTGCCACAAACACAAATAGGCCACCCCCGGTCAGGTTGAGGTAAGCCAGCGCGCGCGCCACGGTGTCTAGCGTGGTGACTTCCGGGTCGCTCACCGGCGGCACCACCCCCGGCACGTCGGACGGCAGCCGCCAGGCCAACCGCCGGATGAGGCGGCTGGGCGAGAGCCGGACGGTCTCGATGAAGTTCACGTAAATGCTGCCGAAGCGCTGCGCGATGGTCGCGCCCTGCTCGGCGATGAGCGGCGCCAATAGCAGCACCAGCGCCACCACCAGGGCCAGCAGCCCCAGGTAGATCACCACCACTCCCGCGGCGCGCGGCAGACCGCGCCGGTTGAGCCATTCCACCGCTGGGCCGATGGCCGTGCTGATCACAATTGCCTCGAACAGGCTGAAGATGACGATCTGCTCGCGGATGATGAGCCAGAACCCAAGCGCCACCGACAGCACCGCCACCGTACCCAGCACGATGTAGCGCGGTGGTATGGCCGGCACTTGCAGCGGCGTTGAGGGCTCAGGTGAGTTGGTCGGGGCCGTGCCGATTTGTTGGCTCATCGTTATAACCCGAAAGGGCGCGCTGCCTTGAGCAGTCTGCGCCCTTCCCTGTTCCAATTGTCTGCCGCCAGGCCAGCCGCGAGCTACCATGACGCTTCGGCCATGGCCAGGCCCGGCCGGGCCACGGTATTAGGGCCGTCGCTATGGTGGAAGAGGACGGGCCCCGCCAAACGCGGGGCCCGCCCCCCTGCGACATCCGCTACATGCCGTCGGTCTTTGGCGGGCGAACCTGCCCCGTGGTCTGGGCCTGGGCAGGCATCTGACCCTGGCCTGGCCCCACCAAGCCCGTGCTTTGGCTGCTTGTGCCCGAGCTTTGACCGCTCGCGCTCTGGCTTTGGCCGCCGGTGGTGGCGGGCGTCTGCGCCGGTTCCTGCGCGCTGCGCTTGAAGGCCTCGGCGGTGCGGGTGATCCGCTCCCTGTTTTCGTCGATCATCTCCCGGCCGCGCTGCTGCAGCTCGGCAGCCTTTTCCCTGGCCTGTTCGGCCGTTTCCTTGGCCTGCTCGCGCAGGTTCTCGGCGGTTTCCAGCGCCTGCGCGCGGAACTCGTCGGAGCGCTCGCGCAGCAGCGCGCGCGTTGCCTCACCCGAGCGCGGGGCCACCAGCATCCCGATAGCCGCGCCCACCAGCCCACCCCACACTATCCCCGAAATGAAAGCGCGTGTTCCAGCCATGCCACTTGCCTCCTATCAGCGTTGAGTAAGTTAGAGTGTCTTCCGCATTTGCGCGGGCTGCCGGTTACGGCCAGCGGCTCGGGCGCAGCAGGTCCAGCGCCGAGCGCACCGCCGCCACCCAGGCATGCACTTTGATCACCGGGTCCACCACGTTCTGGCTCATGAAAGCGGCCGTCCCTCGCAATGTGCGGGCCGCTTCATTGGTCGAGTCCAGAATCGGCTTGATTTCATGCTTCAACAGGTTGGTCAGCAGCGCCAGCTGCACCACCAAGATCACCAGCGCCAGGCCGATCACCAACCCCTCCAGCGCCATGAAGATGATAAAGATGTCGCGCACGGTCTGAGTCTGGGTCGGGTTGTTGACCATGGCAATCACGCCCCAGATGGTCAGCCCCAGCAGCACGAGCGCCCCGATGGCGATGCCGATAATGAGTCCCTTGTGTTGGCCGCCGCTCTGGTCCTGCTCGGGCGCGGCGGACGGTGGGGGCGCCGCCCGTAAAGTCATAGCTTCGGTGCGCGTCGTCATACCATCATCCTTTGTCCAGGTGCCGGTACGTGTGTCAAACCATCACGCCCCGCGAGCATATTGGCCGCGCCTACCCGCGCCGCTGTTTGCGCAGCCACAGGCCGGCCAGCCCCGCCGCACCCAGGGCCACTGCCGCCAGGAGCGAGGGCAAGACCCAGCCCCGGCTGCGCCGAAGGACCATCCGGCCAGGCGCCTTGGCGCCAGGCGCCTGGGGGCCGGCCGCCAGCTCCTTGTGTCGCTTGCGCCGCACCCACCAGGCGCTGCCCAGGTCCAGCAGGCCCGGCAGATGCCGATTGACCGCCACGGCCACGTCGTACAGCCGGCCCAAGAACAGCTCGCGCCGCGGCTTTTCCACCAATTGCACCAGCTCGCGCGCGACCCTCTCCTTGCTGACGCGCCCGATGGGCAGCGAGCGATATTGGAGGCCGCCGCGGCTGGCCGCGCGCTGGTTGAACTCGGTGCCCGGCACACCCGAAGGATGCACGCGGCTCACGTGGATGCCCCACGGCCGCAGCTCACGGCGCAGGCCGTCGCTGAGCGCTTCAATGGCCGATTTGGTGGCGGCGTAAACCGTCAGCGGCGGCACCGCGATGCGACTCGCATACGAGCTCATGTTCAAAATGTGTCCGGACCGCTGGCGCTGCATGGCGGGCACCACCTGCCGCGTCAGCTCGGCGGTGCCGAGCACATTGACGTCAAACTGGCGGCGCAGCTCCTCGGCCGAGAGCTCTTCAATCCAATCGTATTTGCCCCAGCCCGCGATGTTGGCCAACACATCGATCCGGCCGAAGTGCTTCAGGGTCGTCGCCACAAGCCGCTCGATCTGGCCCTGATCTTCCAGGTCAGTCGGCACGGCCAGGGCCTCCCCGCCGGCCTCGTCGATCTCGGCGGCCAGCCGTTCCAGCCGGCCGGCGCGCCGGGCCGCCAACACCACCCGGGCGCCGGCCCGGGCAAAGGCACGCGCCGTGGCCTCACCGATGCCGGACGAGGCCCCCGTCACCACCACCACCTTGCCTGCTATGCCGTCGCGCCGCTTCAGTTTCATCCTTGTTCAGTCCTCCGCGCCCGTTTCTTTGCGCGCATAGGTCCCCGTCCAAACCCAGGTGCTCGGTCAGGGCATTCAGAATCTCCGCCATGCCGAGGTTGCTCATCATGGCCATGAACAGCCGCGCCGGCGTCCCGGCCACAAAGCTCAGGAAGGCGCCAGTTTTGGCCGTGCGGTCAGTGCTCTCGACCTACCTCGTGTCGCGGCGCTAGGTGTCAGTGGGGCCGGTCGTAGTGCCCATGCCGGTTTCCCCGCCGAAGCGCTCGAGGACGCCCAGGGCCTCGGTCGCGCGATGCCCGGCGTTGACCGTCACCAGCACGCCGCCCGCCCGGAAGCCCGTCTCCAGGCTGCGCGCCTCTTCCTCGGGGATGCCCATGCCGCTGAGGGCGCCCACCAGGCCACCTGCGGCCGCGCCGATGCCGGCGCCGGCC
>CAYUYN010000287.1:0-5436 GCA_964449185.1 uncultured Anaerolineales bacterium
CTGCCCGCCGACGCCGCGGCCGTCGCCGTCGAGCGCGGCCTGACGCCCGACGATGTTTACGCCGCCCTCAAGACCTACACCCCCTCCGGCCAGCTCGATCCCTACCTCATGATCGCCTCCGGCGGCCAGAGCGGGCAGATGCTCGTCATCGGCGTGCCGTCCATGCGCATCCTCAAGGTGATCGCCGTCTTTACTCCCGATCCCTGGCAGGGCTATGGCTTCGGCGGCGGCGGCAACGACATCCTGGCCGGCGGCGATCTGCCCGAGCAGGAAATCCGCTGGGGCGACACCCACCACCCCGGCCTGTCGGAGACCAACGGCGAATACGACGGCCAGTTCGTCTTCATTAACGACAAGGCCAACGCCCGCCTGGCCGTCATCGACCTGCGCGACTTCGAGACCAAGCAGATCGTCAAAAACCCCAACTCGATGATCGACCACGGCGGTACGTTCGTCACGCCCAACACCGACTACGTGGTCGAAGGCCCGCAGTACGCCGCCCCCATCGGCGCCGAGTACGCCTCGCTCGACGAGTACGCCGACAAGTACCGCGGCCTGATTACCTTCTGGAAGTTCGACCGCGCCGCCGGCCGCGTGGACCCGGCCCGCTCCTTCCAGATCGAGCTGCCTCCGTACTGGCAGGACCTGTGCGACGCCGGTAAGGGCGTCAGCGACGGCTGGATCTTCTGCAACTCCATCAATACCGAGCTGGCCACTGGCGCGGTCGAGCTGGGCGATCCGACCTTCGAGGCCGGCACCGTCAAGAACGAAACCGACTACCTGCACATCTTCAACTGGAAGAAGGCCGAGCAGGTCTTCCAGGCCGGCCAGTTCGACACCCTCAACGGCATGGCGGTCATCAGCTTGCAGACCGCCATCGACGAAGGGCTGCTCTACTTCACCCCCGAGCCCAAGAGCCCGCACGGCTCCGACGTGACCCCCGGCGGCGAGTTCATCGTCGTGGGCGGCAAGCTCGACCCGCACGTGACCATCTACTCGTTTGAGAAGCTCCAGGCCGCCATCAATGCCGGCGGGCTGGAGACCGACGTCTACGGCGTGCCGGTCATCCCGCTGGACGCCAGCATGGAAGCGCAGGTCGAGCTCGGCCTTGGCCCGCTGCACACCGTCTACGACGACAAGGGCTACGCCTATACCTCGCTCTTCCTGGACTCGGCCGTGGCCCGCTGGACCCTGGGCGGCGCCTACGCCGACAAGCATCCCGAAGAGCCTTGGACCCTGGTCCAGAAGCTGCCGGTGCAGTACAACATCGGCCACATCGCCGCCGCCGAGGGCGACACGGCCTCGCCCGACGGCGGCTACGTGGTCGCCCTCAACAAGTGGAGCATCGACCGCTTCGCCAACGTCGGCCCGCTGCTGCCGCAGAACCTCCAGCTCATCGACACCTCCAAGACGGGCGACCAGATGAAGGTGCTCTACGACCTGCCCATCGGCATGGCCGAGCCGCACTACGCCCAGATCATCAAGGCCGACAAGCTCCAGCCCTTCGAGGTCTACCCCGAGGTCGGCTGGAACCCCGAGACCATGAGCGTGGACCCGAACGCGGTCACCGCGCCCGACCAGGCGCGCGTGGAGCGCAACGGCAACCAGGTGGAAATCTGGATGTCGGTGGTGCGCTCGCACTTCACGCCCGAGCGCGTCGAGATCAAGCAGGGCGACCACGTCATCTGGCACCTGACTAACATCGAGCGCACGCGCGACGCCACGCACGGCTTTGCGCTCTCCGGCTACAACATCAACCTGAGCCTGGAGCCAGGCGAGACCCAGACCGTCGAGTTCGACGCCCACACCTCCGGCACGTTCAACTACTTCTGCAGCGAGTTCTGCTCGGCGCTGCACCTGGAGATGGTGGGTTATTTGCTGGTGGAACCTTAAGCACTGCAACGAAGCCGGGAAGCGGGGAGCAGGGGGGACCGGGCAAAGCGCCCCTGCTCCCGTGCTCCCTGGCTCCCCGGCTGGAAAAGGTCCTTATGAAGTACTCACTCGATCCCGATGTCAAAGTCCTCCTGCCCGACGGCAGCACGCGCCGCCTGCAGGACTACCTGCTGCCCAGCGCCGTGCTGATGCTGGCCGCGCTGCTGCTGGTCATCTCGGTCTTCCTGCCCTACTGGCGCATGACCATGTTCGCGCCGCAGTACCCCAAAGGCCTGCGCGTGGAGGTCTTCGTCAACCACCTGCAGGGCGACGTGGCCGAGATCGACGCGCTCAACCACTACCTGGGCATGCCGCCGCTCGACGAGGGCGGCCGGCTCGAGCGCTCGGTGTCGATCCTGTCCATTGTGGTGTTCGGTCTGCTGCTGGTGGCGGCCGTGTTCGTCCACAACCAGTGGGCCGGGCTGCTGGCGCTGCCCGTGCTGGCCTATCCGTTCATTTTCCTGGCCGACCTGTGGTTCATCCTCTACACCTACGGCCACAGCATCGACCCGCAGTCGGCCCTGGGCGGCGCCATCGATCCCTTCACACCCCCGCTCCTGGGCGAGGGCGCCATTGGCCAGTTCCGCACCCTGGCCGAGTTCGGGCCGGGCCTGTACCTGGCCTTTGCGGCGCTGCTCGTCGTGCTGGCGGGCCTGTGGTTCCATCGTGCCGCTTATAAGCCCATCGTCGATGCCCGCCGCCGCGCGGCCGCGCAGGCTGCCCCACAAGGCGCCCACGCCTAAACACGCCGCTCACGACCTCCAGCCATGTTCACCCGCCGCTTGCCCCACCTGCCCCCCCCAGCCGCCCGCGGCCTGCGCCCCGTGGCCCTTGCGGCCCTGCTCCTGGCGCTGGCGCTCAGCGGCCAACCGGCCGCGGCCCAGACCGGATCCCCGCCGCGGACAACGCTCGTGGTCTCAGCCGTGGGGCCTTACACCAGCCTGGACGCCGCGCTGGCCGACGCGCAGCCCGGCGACACCGTTGAGGTGCGCGGCGGCACTTACCCCGGCCCCCTGGTCGTGAGCACCCCCAACCTGATCCTGGAGGGCGTGGACTGGCCGGTCATCGACGGCGGGGGGCAGGGCACGGTGGTCACCCTGGCCGCCGAGGGCCTCGTCTTCCGCGGCTTCGTGGTGCGCGGCAGCGGCAGCCAGCCCGACCACGACCACAGCGGCCTCACGCTCACTGCCCCGGGTATCCGCGTCGAAAACAACCGCCTGACCGACGTCCTCTTCGGCATCTTCATCGCCCAGGCCGACGGCGCCGTCGTGCGCGGCAACCACATTACCAGCCAGGCCGAGTTGGAGCTGGGACGCAAGGGCGACGGCATCCGCGTGTGGTACAGCCAGGCGGTCACCGTCGAGGCCAACACCGTGCAGGCCGCGCGCGATGTGGTGGCCTGGTATTCCACCGGCCTGGTGCTGCGCGGCAACGTCGTCGAGCACGGCCGCTACGGCGCGCACCTGATGTACTGCGACTTGGCCCTCGTGGAGCGCAACACCTTCCAACACAACTCCGTGGGCGTCTTTACCATGTATTCCCGCGACGTGGTGCTGCGCGACAACCTGCTGCGTGGCCAGCGCGGCCCCAGCGGCTACGCCCTCGGCTTCAAGGAAGCCGACAACGTCACCGCCACCGGCAACGTGCTGGTCGATAACCGCGCCGGCATCTTCCTCGACGGCACGCCGTTTACCCCGCAGGGCTACGGCCGCTTCGAGCGCAACGTGCTGGCCTTCAACGATACCGGCGTCATCTTGCTGCCGGCCGTCCAGGCCAATGTCTTCGCCGCCAACACCTTTTGGGAGAACGTGGAGCAGGTGGCCGTGCAGGGCGGCGGCCAGGCCGGCGCCAACGACTGGACCGGCAACTATTGGAGCGACTACGCCGGGTTCGATGCCACCGGCGACGGCGTGGGCGACACCCCCTACCGCTCGGAGCGCCTGTTCGACAGCCTGATCGACCGCGAGCCCACCCTGCGCGCCCTGCTCTACAGCCCGGCGGTGCAGACGCTCGAGCTGGCCGCGGCCGCCTTTCCGATCGTGCGGCCTCAGCCTAAGCTCACGGATCTGGCGCCGCGCATGGCGCCCGCCGACCTGCCCGCCTGGGCGTTGCCCCAGCCGCGGGGACGCGGCGCCCTGGGCTTGGTCGGTCTCGGCCTGTTACTCGCCAGCGGCCTGTGCGGCCTGTTGGCCTACCTGCCAGGAGAACGGACGATGCGCAAGCCACCCCCATTGTCTTCGCCGGCGCCCCGGCCGCGCCCCAGCCCAACCCCCACCGTCCGCGTGACCGGGGTCAGCAAGCGCTACGGCTCGCTCCGGGCCCTCGCCGACATCACCTTCGAGGCGCAGCCCGGCGAGGCCCTGGCGCTGTGGGGCGCCAACGGCGCGGGCAAGACCACCTTGCTCAAAGCCATGCTCGGCCTGGTGGAATGCCAGGGCCAGATCGCCATCGCCGGCCACGACGCGCGCCGCGCGGGCAAGCTGGCCCGCCGCAGCCTGGGCTACGTGCCCCAAGAAGCGCTATTCTATGACTTGAGCGTGGCGGCCACCCTGGGGTTCTATGCGCGCCTCAAGCAGGCCGGGAGCGACCGCATCCCCGCGCTGCTCGACCGGCTCGGCCTGGCACCGCACGCCCGCAAGCCCGTGCCCGCCCTCTCCGGCGGCCTCAAGCAGCGCCTGGCCCTGGCCATCGCGCTGCTGTCGGACCCGGCCGTGCTGTTGCTCGACGAGCCGACCGCCAACCTCGACGCGCAGGCCCAGCGCGAATACCTGGCGCTGCTGGCGGATTTGCGCGCCCAGGAGCACAAGACCATTCTGTTCGCCTCGCACCGCCTGGAGGAAGTCGAGGCCGTCGCCAACCGCGTGCTGCTGCTCGAACAGGGCCGGCTGGTGGCGACCCTGACCCCCGCCGAGCTGCTGGCGCGGCTGCTGCCTCAGGTGGAGCTGACCTTGTGGGTGCCGGCCGCCCAGCGGCAGGACGCACTGAGCGTCCTCACCGGCGCCGGCTGGGCCGCGCACTGCAACGGCCGCGGCACGGTCGTCGTGCAGGTGCGCGCCGAGCACAAGCTGCAGCCGCTCCAGGCGCTCCAGGCGCAGGGTATCCGCGTGGAAGACTTTGAAATGGCCCGCGGTGCTGCATGGAACTAACCGTGCTGTGGACCATCGCGCGCCGCGAGCTGCGCGAAGCCCTGCGCAACCGCTGGCTGTGGTTTTACGCCGTGGGCTTTGCGGCCCTGGCCCTGGCGCTCTCGCAGGCCGGCCTGGCCGCCGCGGGCTACGCCGGCCTGGGCGGCTTCGGCCGCACCGCCGCCAGCCTGGTGAACGCCCTGCTGCTGTTTGTGCCCTTGATGGGGCTGAGCGTCGGCGCCAACGCCCTCGCCGGCGACCGCGAGCGCGGCACCCTGCTCTACCTGCTGGCGCAGCCCGTCAGCCGGGCCGAGGTCTTCTGGGGCAAGGCACTGGGCGCCGCGCTGGCGCTGGTGGCCGCCCTGGCCCTGGGGTTTGG
>CAYUYN010000288.1:0-2687 GCA_964449185.1 uncultured Anaerolineales bacterium
GGGCTGCACCGCCGGGCCGGCAAACGCTATATTTTAGGCACCCTTTATGTGCGCATTGGTGCCATTGCCAAAAGCAACCGCCCTCGCTATAATAGCCAACTACATGGGCGGTTAGCTCAGTTGGTTAGAGCATCGCGTTGACATCGCGAAGGTCGTAGGTTCGAGCCCTATACCGCCCACAATCGCATACCTCACGCGACGACCGGGACGAGTAGCTGCGTCCGCGCTCCAGGGAGGTCAGGGCCATAGACTGCAAGCCCGACCAGCCGCAGCGCAGCGAAAACCACCCGCGAGCGTAAGCCGGAAAGCGGCCCCCCACAGGGCGGCCAGTATGGTGAACGGGACGGCCCGTTATAGCCGCGGAGATAGCGGCGACAAGTTGTGTCGCTTGCTAACTTGGGTGGAACCGCGTGGGTCATCCCTCGCCCCAAGCCGTATTGGGTGAGGGTTTTTTGTTTAACGACCAGGAGCCAAGGAGAGCAACCATGACTGAAGACAAGACCCAGACTCTGGGGCGGCTCCGGCAGAGGCCATAGGGCCAGTTCCTCTGCCGGACGCCGCGGGCGCGCACAGCGCCGCACGGATGCCGGCAGAGGGCCGATATGGCGGCCCTTTCGCCTAGTGTTTGGGGAAAGGAGTTCGCCATGTCAAACGATCGCTTTGTCCAGCCGGCCGCGGCGGAGGCAGACCCCGCTCCGGCCTGGCCGCCAGAAGAACTCGAAGTCGCCTGGGAGCGCGTGCTGGACTGCGGCGCGCTCGGCCCAGCCGAGCAAGTTGGCCACCGCCAACACCCCGCCTTGTTCTACCAGGCCGGCCGACCAGCCGGATCAAGGATAGGAGCAGAGAATGCCCGACCAAGCTGAACGCTACGAAGACTCAGACCTGTACAAGCTGCGCCACTCGGCCGCGCACATCATGGCGCAGGCGGTGATGGAGATGTTCCCCGGCGAGGCCAAGCTCGCCATCGGCCCGCCCATCGCCGAGGGCTTTTACTACGACTTCGAGCTGCCGCGCTCGCTGACGCCCGACGACCTGCAGGCTATCGAAAAGCGCATGCGCCAGATCATCGGCGGCCGGCACGACTTCACGCGCCAGGAAGTCAGCGCCGAGCAGGCCAAGGCCCAGTTCGCCGGCCAGCCCTACAAGATCGAGCTGATCGAGGGGCTGGAAAAGGGCGGCGTGGATGAGTATGGCACGGCGCGGGACGCGCACGCAATCGCCGACCGGCCGCCGATCTCGTTCTACACGCACGACAGCTTCACCGACCTGTGCCGCGGCCCGCACGTGGAGCACACGGGCAAGATCAACCCGTCGGCCTTCAAGCTCATGAACATCGCCGGGGCCTACTGGCGCGGCGACTCCAACCGGCCGCAGCTCCAGCGCATCTACGGCACGGCCTGGCGCACCGCCGACGAGCTGAAGAACTACCTGTGGCAGATCGAAGAGGCCAAGAAGCGCGACCACCGCAAGCTGGGCAAGGAGCTGGGCCTGTTCTACTTCTCCGACGACATCGGCCCGGGCCTGCCGCTCTTCACGCCCAAGGGCGAGATCATCCGGCACCTGATGGAAAGCTACGTGCGCGACGTGCAGACGCGCTACGGCTACCAGCACGTGTGGACCGGCCACCTGGTGAAGGAAGACCTGTTCCGGCGCTCGGGCCACTACGACAACTACAAAGACTCGATGTTCCCGCCCATGGAAGACGAGGGCGTGACCTTCCGGCTGAAGCCGATGAACTGCCCCAGCCACATGACCCTGTATAGGGAGATGGGCCAGCACTCCTACCGTGATTTGCCCATGCGCTTTAGCGAGTTCGCCACGCTCTACCGCTACGAGAAGACCGGCGAGCTCAGCGGCCTCACGCGCGTGCGCGCAGTGACCCAGGACGACTGCCATATCTTCTGCCGGCCCGACCAGATCCAGGCAGAGTTCAGCCTGGCGCTGCGGCTGATCCAGGAAGTGCTCAGCCGCTACGAGTTCACCGACTACCGCGTGCAGCTCTCGCTGCGCGGCAGCGAGGGCAAGTACGTGGCCGACGACGAGAAGTGGTTGGCCGCCACCGCCGCGCTCAAGACCGCGCTCGACAGCAACGGCGTGGCCTACGACGCCGTGGAGGGCGAGGCCGCCTTCTACGGGCCCAAGGCCGACTTCATGGCCAAGGATGTGCTCGGGCGGGTGTGGCAGCTTTCGACCATCCAGGTCGACTTTATCCAGCCGGCCCGGCTGGGCCTGGAATACACGGGCGAGGACGGCCAACCGCACACGCCGGTGGTGCTGCACCGGGCCGTCACCGGCTCCACCGAGCGCTTTATGGGCGTCATCATCGAGCACTTTGCCGGCGCCTTCCCGCTGTGGCTGGCCCCGGTGCAGGTGCAGGTGATCCCCATCGCCGACCGCCACAACGCGTACGCGCAGCAGGTGGCGGCGCGGCTCAAGCGCGAGGGCTTACGGGTGGAGGTGGACGAGCGCAGCGACCGCATGCAGGCCAAGATCCGCGACGCGCAGCTCCAGAAGATCCCCTTCATGCTGGTGGTGGGCGACAAGGAAGCCGAGCAGGGCGCCGTGGCCGTGCGCCGCCGCACGGGCGAGGACCTGAAGTCCAAGCCCTTGGAGGAGTTCATCGCGCTGGCGAAGTCGGAACTGCCGGCTAACTAAGAGAAAATATCTTTCAGGGTGGTGCGGTCGCG
>CAYUYN010000288.1:2787-5420 GCA_964449185.1 uncultured Anaerolineales bacterium
GCGCGATCAGATACAATGACAACTTGACGTGGCGCAGCACCTATGAGGCCCCCATGCTAAAAACGCGGCGCATCCCCATCGTTCTCGCCCTGCTGGCCGGCGGCTTTGTCCTCCTGGCCGCGGCCCTCACCGCCTCTGCCGCCCCTAACGCCGCGCTCACGTACCCCGGCCCGGCCCCCTGCAACACCACCCTCCAGGCCTGCATCGACGGCGCCAACGTTGGCGATCAGATTACCATTGCGCCCAATACCTACATCACCAGCCTGCTCCTGTCGAAGGCCGTCAGCCTGACCGGCGCCAATGTCAACACCACCCTCCTCAAGGCACCCGCTGGCCAGCGCGCCCTGCTCGTCAGCGGCGCCGCCGTCACGCCCGCCACCCTGATTTCCAACCTCACCATCCAGGGCGACGTCCTGGCGTCCGGCAACGGCGCCGGCGTCCTGGTGATGGCCGGCGCGCAGCCCACCTTGCAGAACCTGGTCATCCAGAGCGGCACCGTCAGCGCCACCACCGCCTTCGGCGGCGGGCTGTTTACCGAGTCCAGCCTGACGCTCACGAACGTCACCTTCTTTCAGAACGTGGCCTATGCCGGGCGCGGCGGCGGGCTGGGCGGCAGCCCGAGCGCCCATCTTAATCTTATCAATGTGACGTTCAACAGCAATGGCGCCGATCAGGGCGGCGGCGGCCTGTTTGCCAACAGTGCTTCCATCACCGGGTCTACGTTTATCTTCAATGTGGCCGGTTTCACCGGCCACGGCGGCGGCGCCTTCCTCACCAGCACGGTCGCCGTCACCAACAGCACCTTTACACAAAATGAGGCGCACGAGCTGGGGGGCGGCCTGTTTGCCGGCGGCAATGCCACGCTCAGCGGCGGAACCTTCCGGAGCAATGTATCCGTGGGCGAGAACGGCGGCGCGCTGGTGGTGGGCGGCAACCTGCTGCTCAACGGAACGGTCATTACGGGCAGCCAATCCTTCGACAGCGGCGGGGCCATCTTCGTCACCGGCACGACGACCCTCAACAATGCGCTGATCGCGCAAAACCGCACCACCGGCGGCGCCGGGGGCGGCCTGCGCGCCGTCGGCGCCGTCCACATCAGCAACACCCAATTCATCTCCAACACCTCCTTCAACCAGGGCGGCGGCCTGCGCGTGAATGCGGCGATTTTCCTGACCAACACCACCTTCATGTCCAATACCTCGGGCGTGGGCGGCGGCACCAGCCGGGGCGGCGGCGTCTACGCCAACGCGGCCGCCACCATGACCGGCGGCGGCTTCATCGCCAACAGCGCCGACCTGGGCGGCGGGGTCAAGGTGGACGGCAGCCTGGTACTGTCGGGCACCTTGTTCCGCGGCAACACGGCGGGCGTGGAAGGCGGCGGGCTGGATGTGATCACGGCCACGGTGCAAAACGCCACCTTCGATCAGAACAAGGTGCTCGCCGGCAACGGGGGCGGGCTGGCGGCGGCCAACGTCCTGTCGATCACCCGGTCCATCTTTACCCAAAACGCGGTCATCAGCGGCACGCAGGCCAATGCCACCGGCGGCGGCGGCGGGATCTTTGGCGATGGCGTGGTGACGTCGACCGACAACGTCTTCATCGGCAACTTCGCGCTGCGGCAGGGCGGCGGGATGGATGTCGATGACGTGACGAGTATCTGGGATCAGTTCCGGGGGAATGTCACTGGCCCCGCCGGCTTGGGGGGGGGCGGGATGTTTGTGAGTGGCCTGCTCGACCTGGACGGCGGCCTCTTCTTCACCAATACCGCCAACTCGGGCGGCGGGCTGGGTCTCCTCTCGGACGTGTCAGGCAATGTTTACAACTCACTCTTTGTCCGCAACGTCGTCACCTCCGCCGATGGCGGCGCCGCCATGCGGCTGGCGAACACCAGCAGCATGTTTGTGACTCACAACACCATTGTGGGTCCGTCCGTTCCCATTACCAAGCCGGCGATCTTCATGGTCACCGAAGACGCCTTCAGCTTCTATAACAACCTCATTACCCACCACAGCCAGGGCATCAAAAACAATTCGGCGGGGTCATCGACGGAAGACTACAACATATTCTTTGCTGTCAGCACGCCCCTCGTCGGCGCGTTCGACATCGGCGCCAATACCCTGACGGTTGACCCGCTCTTCGTCAACCCGGCCGCCGACGACTATCACCTGAGCTTCAACAGCCCCGCCATCGACAACGGCTATTTCTTTAACGGGCTCAACCATGATTTTGAAGGGCAGCCGCGGCCGATGGGCAACGACTGGGACCGCGGCTTTGACGAAGCGCTGCCGGCGCGCATATTTCTACCCGTGCTGCGGAGATAGTGACGCGGACGATGGCCCCCCTCCCCTATCCGCCGACCCGCACGGTTGAGCACTTCGACGATTACCACGGCACGCGCGTGGCCGACCCCTACCGCTGGCTGGAAGACACTGCCTCGCCCGAAACCCAGGCCTGGGTGGCCGCGCAGAACCAGTTGACCTTGGGCTGCCTGGCGCGCTTACCCCGCCACGTTCATCACCACCGGGGACCACGACGACCGCGTGGAGACCAAGGCCGGCCGCGGCAGCGGCAAGCTCACGGCCCTGCTCATCACCGAGCAGGCGGATGTGTGGGCGTTTTTGGGGGAAGCGGTG
>CAYUYN010000289.1:0-5418 GCA_964449185.1 uncultured Anaerolineales bacterium
GCGGCTGCCGCGCCCCTCGCCGCTGAACCGCCGCGCTCTCGAGCAGGCCGCGCTGCTGCTGCTGGACTCGCCGGCTTTGCCCACCGACCTGGGCCGCGTCAATGGCAAGTGGTTCCTGGCCTGGACCGGCGTGGGGCTGGATGCCTTCGTCACCCAGCAGTTTGAGGCGCGCCGCAACGTCACCCGGCCCATGACCGGCTTTTACTACAACACCCTGCTCACCCTCAAGGTGGCCGCGTCCTTCCGCGCCGTGGACCTGCGCGTGCACGTGGCCGGGCCGGGCGGCGAACGGGAGCTGTCTGGGCGCTACGTGATGGTGACCGTGGCCAATATCGGCCTGCACGGCGGCGGGATGCTGCGCTTTGCGCGCGACGTGCGCCTGGACGACGGCCTGATGGACCTGTGGGCCTTTGCCGCCGACAGCTACGGCGAGATGCTGGCGCACATGTGGCGCGTGGCGCGCGGGCAGCACCTGGGCCACCCCGACGTGACGCGCTTGACAGGGGAGCGCTTCGAAATCTATACTGCCGCGCCTCAGGTCATCCACATCGACGCGGAACCCCAGCCCGCCACTCGACACCTGTCGGTGGCCGTGGCGCCGGGCAGCCTGCGGGTGCTGGTGCCCAAAGACGCGGCGCGCGACCTGTATCGCGCTCCTTGAACAAGCCAGCCTGCCGTTCCATACCCATAACCGGATTACGGGAGAGCCTTATGCCGCAGACCAGCGCCGCCCGCTTTAACTTCAAGTCCATCAAGCCGCTGCACTACCTGCTCATTGCCTTCCCCCTGGCGGTCCTGGGGAGCCTGCTGCACTGGAACCCACTGTTCAACTTCCTGGTGGCGTGCGTGGGTCTCATCCCGCTGGCCGAGCTGATCGGCGAAGCGACCGAGGCCCTGGCCGTGGTGACCGGGCCCAAGATCGGCGGCCTGCTCAATGCCACCCTGGGCAACGCGGCCGAGCTCATCATCACCATTGTGGCCATCCGCGCCGGCCTGCTCGACCTCGTGAAGGCCTCCATCACCGGCTCCATCCTGGGCAACCTGCTGCTGGTGATGGGCGCCAGCCTGCTGTTCGGCGGGCTGCGCCATGGCCGCCAGCGCTTCAACCGCGAGCACGCGGCCACCAATGCCACCCTGCTGGTCATCTCGGTGGTGGCGCTGACCGTGCCGTCCATTTTCAACCACAGCCTCGCGGGTGAGAGCCTGCCGGTGCTCACCACCGAGTACATCAGCCTCGGCGTCGCGGTGGTGATGATCGCGCTGTATGCGCTGGGCTTGCTGTACAGCCTGCGCGTGCAAAACAGTGCGCTGACGGCCGGCCACAGCCCCGCGGCGGCGCCGCACTGGTCGGTGCGCACATCGCTCATCGTCCTGGCGGTGGTCACCGTCGCCGTCGTCTGGCTCAGCGAGATCCTGGTGGAAAGCGTGGAGCCGGTGACCCAGGCCTTTGGCCTGAGCGAGTTCTTCCTGGGCATTATTCTGATTCCCATCATCGGCAACGTGGCCGAGCACTTGGTGGCGGTGGAAGTGGCCATGAAGAACCAGATGGAGCTGAGCCTGGAGATCGCGCTGGGGTCTAGCCTGCAGATCGCGCTGTTTGTGGCCCCGGTGCTGGTGTTCGTCAGCCTGCTGTTCGGCCAGTACCTGAACCTGATCTTCAATCAGTTCGAGCTGATGTCGCTGATCGCGGCGGTGGTCATCTCCGCGCTGGTCGCGTCCGACGGCGAGACCAACTGGTTGGAAGGCGCGCTATTATTGGGCGTTTACTTGATATTGGCCGTGGCCTTTTTCTTTATCCCGGCATAAGGCTAACGGAAGGCAGCGGGGTGGCAGGTCGCGGGGCAAAGTCCGCGACCTGCCACCCCATTTTCTTGTGGGGTTCCGGTTTTCCGGCAAAGCCGGATCCCCGCACCCCAGCTCTGGGCAGGACGACGCGATGCGTGAGAAGGCACCGTTATGGTAGGTCCAATGCCTGGACAGGACCGCTCCGGGCCGTTATAATCATGCCCGTTCAACCAGGAGATATCACGTGGAACTCAGCACCTACCTAGACGTCGCTCAAATCATCCTGTCGGTGGCCCTCATCGGCGCCATCATCCTGCAGTCCAAGTCGGCGGGGTTGGGCGGCTTGTCGGGCGCCGATACGGGCGGGGTTTTCCGCGCCCGTCGCGGCGTCGAGCGCACGCTCTTCTTTATTACGATCGGCCTGTCGGTCGCCTTTTTCTTGGTGGCGATCACCAACGTGATCATCGCTTGAACCGGAGCGCCGGGTGTGAGCGGCGCGGGCCGCGCCGCGCGGCCCGCGGGGGTGTTCTACGGCCGCCCGGCCGTAGGGGCGTTCACACCTGCCCACACCGCAGGTGCGGGATTGAACGCCCCTACCCGTCGTATATACGAGCGGAACCCGCTCTAGCGCCCCTTTTTTCGCGATGCGCCATTTACGCTGGCAGGTGCTGATTGCGGTGTTGGGGATGCTGCTCGTCGGCCGCATGCTGGCCGGCAAGGGCAGCACCAGCACCGGCGTGGAAATTATCCAGGACGTGCCGGCCGCCGGCGGCGTCTACACCGAAGCCCTCATCGGCGCCCCCAGCCGCTTCAACCCCCTGCTCGATTATGCCAATCCTGTCGACCGCGACATCGACCGCCTGCTCTTCAGCGGGCTGACGCGCTTCGACTCCGTTGGCCGCCCCCTCCCCGACCTGGCCAATTGGATCATCTCCGACGACGAGCTGACCTACACTTTTGTGCTGCGCGCCGACGCGCAGTGGCACGATGGCACGCCGGTGACCACGGCCGATGTGGCCTATACCATCGGCCTGCTCCAGGACTCCAGCTACCCCGGCCCGGCCGATGTGGCCCTGCTGTGGCACGCGGTGGAAGTCAACGTCGTCAACGCGCAGGCCATCGAGTTCACCCTGCCCGAGCCGTTTGCGCCCTTCCTCGACTACACCGCCTTTGGCCTGCTGCCGGCCCACCTCCTGGGCGAGGTGGCCGCCGCCGACCTGCCCCAGGCCGACTTCAACCGCGCCCCGGTCGGGTCCGGGCCGTTCCGCCTGACGAACCTGCTGGCGGACGGCGGCGAGGTGACCGGGGTCCATCTGGCGGCCTTTGCCGGCTACTACGGCCAGGCGCCTTTGCTCAACGACGTAGAGTTCAAGTTCTATCCGACCTTCGAGGCGGCCTTTGCCGCTTACCAGGCCGGGGACGTGCTGGGCCTCAGCCGGGTCGACCCGGCGCACGTGACGGAGGCGCTGGGGCTGCCCCAGCTCGGCGTCTACACCACCCTGCGGCCCGAATACAGCCTGATCTTCTTCAACTTGCAGAGTGATGAACTGCCCTTCTTCAAGGACAAGAAGGTGCGCCAGGCGCTGCTGCGGGGCCTGAACCGCGAGGCCATGATCAGCCAGATCATGCACGGGCAGGCGGTGGTGGCCAACTCGCCGGTGCTGCCTGGCTCGTGGGCGTACAACCCCAACCTGCCGGAGGTGCCGTACGACCCCACGGCCGCCGCCCAACTGCTGGATGCCGCCGGCTGGGTCATCCCCGATGGCGCCGTGCCCGGCACGGCCGGCTACGTGCGCCAGAAGGAAGGGGTGGAGCTGCGCTTTACCCTGACCGCCCCGGACGACCCGGCGCACGTGGCCATCGCCGCGGCGGCCCAGGCCACCTGGGCGCTGATCGGCGTGCAGGTGGAAGTTACCCAGGTCGACCCAGCCACGCTGCGCGGCCAATACTTGCTGCCCCGGCCGCGGACCTTCGAAGCCCTGCTGGTGGACATGAACTTCGCCGGCACGCCCGACCCCGACCCCTACCCGCTGTGGCACGAGACCCAGGTGGAAAGCGGCCAGAACTATGGCGGCCTGGCCGACCGCGCCACCAGCGAGCTGCTGGAGCAGGCCCGCATCACGCTTGACCTGGAAACCCGCGCCCGACTGTACTTCTCGTTCCAATCGCGCTTCGCCGACCAGACCCCGGCGCTGCTGCTGTTCTACCCCGTCTACACCTACGCCGTCGACACCAGTGTCAACGGCGTGCAGGTCGGCCCCCTCATCGAGCCCAGCGACCGTCTCAACGGCCTGGCGCAGTGGTCGGTGGTGACCCGGCGCGTGGTGGTGGAACAGCCGGTGAGTACCGAGGCGCCCTAAACTTAGAAAGCAAACCTGCCAGGTTTTCAAAACCTGGCAGGTTTTTTTACTCCCCGTACAACTCCCCATACTCCTCAAAATACTCAAACGTCGTCTGCACATAGCCCTTGGCATCCGGCAGGCGGATGACTTCCACAAACAGGTCAGGGTCGCCTTCGGCCAAGTCGAGCCAGATCTGGGCGTTGCTGGGGCCGGCGTAGTAGCCAGCCAACAGGGCCTCGGGGCCGCCTTCGGTGAGCCCGTCGATATACGCGAGATAGTACGCGCCCATCGGGATCGACACCGCCGGCCGGAACAAGTCTTCGTAGGTAAAGCCCTCCAGCTCGAGTTGGCTGGCGATGTCATCGGCCGTGGGCGGGATGATCTGGTTGAGGCCGCGCGCGTCCGCCACCGAGTAGGCGTATTTCCAGAAGAAGCTCTCAATCCGCATCTTGGCGTACATGGCGAAGGGGTGCACGCCATACTCATTGCCGGCCTCGATCACCCGCTCGGCAAAGGGCGCCGGGTAGCGCAGGCGCAGGATGTATTTGGGCGCCAGCAGGCTGTCGGGGTAGCCGGCCAGGTCCACCACCTGCCGCGCGGCGCGGATGGCCAGGTCGTAGGCGCCCAGGTCGTGGAAGTACAGCGCCAACTGCCACGAGGCCAGCGGGTCGCCGCTCAGGCCGATGCGCAGACTGTCATACTCGGCGTGCGCGTCTTGCAGGCGGCCCAGCCGCCACAGCTCGGCCGCGCGCACAAAGCGCGCGTCCTGCCACACCCCCGGCTGCAGGTCACTGGGGTGGTCGACGCCCTGCGCCGCCGTAAAGGTCGCGCGCAGCCACTTATCCACCTGATCCTGTTCGGCCGCGCGATCGAAGGCAAAGTCATAGCCGGCCGGCGGGGTAAAGGGCGCCTCGCCGGCCAGGATCTGCGCGGCACGGATCGGGTAATAGCCATGCGGGCCAAAGCCGGCCGCCTTTTCATAGGCTGCCTCGGCCCCGGCGCTGTCGCCCAGCTTGGCCCGCGCCTTGCCCTGCCACAGCCAGGCGCGCGCGTGCTGGTCGGTGTCGGCGCCCAACGCGCTGGCCAGCTCAAAGCGCTGCGCGGCGCTGGCATAGTCGCCCGAGCGGTACAGCACCAGCCCGGCCTGGATCGCGGCGTCGGCCGCCCGGTCCGACTCGGGGAACTCCTCGGCGATGCGCAGCCACAGCGCGGCCGCGCTGGCCAAGTCATCGTTGCGCTCGTGCAGGCGCGCGGCGCGGAAGAGCGCGTCGAGCGCCGCGGCGCCCGCCTC
>CAYUYN010000290.1:0-5370 GCA_964449185.1 uncultured Anaerolineales bacterium
TCAGCACTTTCCCGATTGCCGGGGCCTGCCATAAGCGGTATGATTAGTCCGCTTATCCGAATAGTTGCCGGTCTTTACTCACGCGGCCCTGGCGTCACGACCCAGGCGGCCGCAGATAGGACAGCCTTATGACCGTCTCGCGTGAAAAACTGATTGATCTGTTGAATGAAGACCTGGCGCGCGAATACCAGGCCATCATCGCCTACGTGGTTTACTCGCAAGTGATCAAAGGCCCCGAATACATGCTCATTGCGCAGGAGCTTGAGGCGCACGCCCACGAAGAGCTGCAGCACGCGCTGACGCTCTCCAAGCAGATTGACTACCTGGGCGGCTCGCCGACCGTGACGCCCAAGCCGGTGAAGACCTCCGACAAGGCGAAGGACATGCTGCGCTTCGACCTCGACGCCGAAAACGAGACCGTGCGCAACTACCGCGAACGCGTGCAGCAGTGCGAGGCCCTGTCCGAGTACGCCATGGGCGAAGACATTCGCGAGATCCTGGTGCAGGAGCAGGAGCACCAGATTGATCTGGCTACCGCGCTGGGCGAGGACGTGCCCGACATGAACAAGCCGCGGAAGAAAGCGTCGTAAGAACAGACGATCCGCTGCGCGCGACAGACGATCCGCTGCGCGCGACGGATGACCGACGAGCACCCCAAAATGAAAGCCGCCCGCTGCCCTGTACTTCACAGGCAGCGGGCGGCTGTGGTCTCCCACACTCCCACACGGTGTGCGCTAGTTCACCAGCAGCGCCGTCAAATACATCACCGCAATACCCGCCAGCAGCGCCGCCACATTGAGCCAGGAGGCCACGGGCGTGCCCTCGCGCTCGGCGTCGCGCCGCAGCAGGCCGCCGACCTCGATGATCACCTGCCAGATGGCGCCGGTGCCGATGCCCAGGAAGAGCGTCGCCAGCAGCGGCGATGAGGTGAAGCCGCCTAGCCAGGCGCCCAGGATGGCGGGCGCGCCAGCCAGCAGCCCCAGGCCCACAAACTGCGCCAGGGTGGGGCGGTCGCGCGTCATGGGGGCCGCGATGCCCACGCCCTCGGTCACGTTGTGCAGGGTAAAGCCAATGACCAGGAATGCGCCGAGCGAAGCCTCCCCCAGCGCAAAGGCGGTGCCGATGGCCAGGCCCTCGCCCAGGTTGTGCAGGCCGATGCCCAGCGCGATGAGCGTGGCCACGTACAAGCGCTGTTTGACCGGGTCGGCCTGGCTCCTCTCGGTGTCGCGGCGCGCGCCGATGGCCATGAGCGCCAGCCAGGTCAGCAGGGCCGCGAACAGCGCCAGGGGCAGGCCCTGGAACACACCCGGCACCTCGGCCGCCACCTCGATGGCCTCCAGCAGGGTGTCCACCAGCAGGAAGATCAGCAGGCCCACCGTGAAGGCCAGGATGGCGCCCAGGCCGCGCCGGCCCAGCTTGCGCATGGCGGGGAACCACATCAGCCCCAGCGCCACCGGCAGCACGCCCACGTAGATGCCCAGCAGGCCATAGGCCGCAAACTCGCGCAGGCCGGGGCGCGGCGTGACCGTGGCCAGCGCCACCCCGCCGGCAAAGGTCGTCCCGCTCGAGGTGACCACCACGATGGTGTTGGGCTCGGCCTGTACCCACGGATAGTTCATGCGGATGGTGGCGCTGCCCAGCCGCTGGATGGTGGCCGAGGGCGTGATGGTAAAGGCCCAGAAGGCGTCGTCCACCATCACTTGCGCCACCGTCACCGGGTCTGGCCCGCCATTGCTCACCTTGAACTCAAAGCCGGTGTCGGTCACCACCACGCGCTGGAGCGTCAGGTCTTCAATGGGCGGCAGCTCGGCCGTGAACATGGCCAGGGGGTTGCCAAACGCGAACACGGCCAGCAGCGCCGCCAGCAGCACCAGGGGGATCAGCGCGCTCAGCCAGGTTGGAAGGCCCCCTGCAGCGGCGGCGGGCGGCGCCAGTTTCTTTTCAGTCGTCGTCATGGCAGCCTCCTAGGCCTCGGCCTCGAGCAGGCCCATCCAGCCCAGCTCGGCCAGCTCGCTCTGGTGGGCGTGGATCATGTACTGGCCCGGGTACTCCAGCGTGAACTCCAGCACGGCGCGCTCGCCCTGCCCCAGCAGCACGTTGTCAGTGTATTCGTAGTAGTCGAGGCGCGTGCCGGTCTTGAACATTTTGTACATGCCGGCGTGCAGGTGCAGCGAGTTGACCGGGTCGAACTCGGTGATGTTGACGAGATAGATGCGGATGAGCTCGCCGACCTTGACCTGGATGGGATGGCGCGCGTAGTGGAAGGCCACCGTGTTGACGGCGTAGATCTCATTCTCGCCGTCAAAATTGGTGTCGAAGCCGTTCATCACCATCACCAGCTCGCGCGCCGGCTCGCGGCCGCCGGGCGGGTCGATGATAAAGGCGCCGTACAGGCCCTTGTGGATGTGGCGCTTGAGCGGCATGGTGTGGCAGTGGTAGAGGTGGAGCCCAAACGGCTTGGCGTCGAACTCGTAAACGAAGCGCTCGCCCGAGTTGACCACCGGGGTAATGCCGTCCATGCCCGGCGGGTGGATGCCGTGGAAGTGGATGGTGTGCGGGTGCGACGAGCCATTGCCGAAGTTGAAGCGCAGCCGGTCGCCCTCGGTGCAGCGAAAGGTGCGCCCGGGCACCTGGCCGTCGTAGGTCCAGGCCGGGAAGAACACGCCCGGCGCGATCTCGATGTCTTTGTTGATGGCGTTGATGTCCCACTCGCGCAGGGTGCGGCCGTCTTCCAGGGTGCTCACGCGGCCATAGTCGAAGTGCTCCAGGAAGGCGGTGGGATCAAAGGCGTCAAAGGCGGACGTGTCCACGTCGCCCACGGTCAGGGCGTCGCCGTGGCCGTGATGGTCGTCGGGCCCCTGGCCCGGCGGCGCCGTGTGCTCGGCGTGGGTGCGCTGCGTGGTGGTCAGCGCGGCCAGCCCGGCCAGGCCGGTGGCCCCGGCGATGCCCACCCTGAGAAATTCACGACGGGAAAGTGACTTGCGGCTCATAGCGTGTGCCTCACAGACTGCTTGATAAGCCGGCCGCTTGGGCCGGCACAATTGACGCGCGTGTGCTCTAGTTTGGCTCAATCTCGACGTAGATCTGATCGGTGACGTTGGTGCTCAGGGCATGCGGCGTGGCCGGGCCGCCGCCGACGCGCACGTGCAGCGGGCCGTCAAAGGGCGCGCGGCCGGCCACCGTCACGTTGGCATCCAGCACCAGGCCCAGCTCGGCCAGGTAGCGCAGCAGGGCCGGGTCATCGTCGCGCACCCGCGCCACGCGCGCCGTCTGCCCGGGGTTCACCTGGCTGAGCGTGGTGTGGCTCCGCGGCGGCACCGCGCCGTCCTTGGAGGGGATGGGGTTGCCGTGCGGGTCACGCGTGGGGTCGCCCAACAGGGCACAGATGCGGTCCTCAAAGTCTTCGGAGATGACGTGCTCGAGCTTTTCGGCTTCGGCATCCACCTCATCCCAGCGGTAGCCCAGAGCCTCGGCCAGGTAGAGCTCGATCAGCCGGTGGTGGCGGATGATTTCCAGCGCAATCTGGCGCCCGGCCGGTGTCAGGGTGACACCGTGGTGGCGGGCGTAATCCACCAGCCTGGGGGTGGTGTCGGTCTTCACCGCCAGCTTTTGCAGCATGCCGGTCACCGAGGCCGGGGCCACGTTCAGGGCCGCGGCCAGGGCCGAAGTGCCTACCCGGCCGAAGTCCTCTTCCAGCTCGTAAATGGCTTTGAGATAGTCTTGTACCGCGTGCGATATCATTTGGACCCCCGAACCACAGTATTTAGATAAGCCTAAATGATGAGATATTATCGACTAAATCTGTCTGTTTGTCAATGCTCATTTTCAACCTAAAATCTCACAATTCCCCCACACGCCCACACCCCCCACACCCCTGCTCCTTTTGCCTCTTGGCCCAAACCTGTCTATACTCCGCGCCACATTCCAGGGCGACCCGATGACATACCCTGGCCCGCCCGCGGGGCCGCTGGCTGACCGCTTCCAACAGCGCCGGCCGCGCCGTGAAGCGTCAGAGGGAGTTTCAGCATGAAGCTCAACTACGGCAAAACTTTCCTGCTAGGCTTTGGCTTCTTTGGTGTCTCCGTCATCTGGGGCGTTTACAACGCCTTTGTGCCAATCTTCCTCCAGGAGCGCTTCCACCTGGCGCCCACGGTCATCGGCTTTTTCATGACCCTGGACAACATCGCGGCGCTGTTAATCCAGCCGGCGATCGGCGCCTGGTCCGACCGGCTGCGCTCGCCCCTGGGGCGGCGCATGCCGTTTATCCTCATCGGCGCGCCGCTGGGCGCCCTGGCCTTTGGCTGGATCCCGCTGGCCGGGGTGCTGCCCCTGTTCGTGGCCGGCACCACCACCCTGCTGCTGAGCATGGCGCTCTGGCGCACGCCGGTGGTGGCCCTCATGCCCGACATCATCCCTTCGCCCCTGCGCTCGCAGGCCAACGGCATCATCAACTTCATGGGCGGGGTGGGGGCCATCATGGCCTTCCTGGTAGGCTCCAGGCTGTACCGCCTGAACCCGGCCTACCCGTTCTGGATGGGGTCGGTGCTGGTGCTGGTCGCCGCCGCGCTGGTGCTGCTGTTCATCCGTGAGCCGAAGGCTTACGGGGCCGGTGAAACGCAGCCCGACCTGCTGGCCAGCCTGCGCGAGGTCCTGCGGGAGCAAGACAAGAGCACGCTGCGCATCCTACTGGCCATCTTTTTCTGGTTCCTTGGCTACGCCGCCATCGAGACGTTCTTCACCCTATACGCTGTCAATCACCTGGGCCTGGACGCGGCCGACGGCGCGCGGCTGCTGGGCCAACTCTCGCTGATCTTTGTGCTGGCCGCGCTGCCGGCCGGCTACCTGGGGGCGCGCTTCGGCCGCCGCCTCACCATCCTGGTCGGGCTGGCGCTGATGGCCGCCGCGATTTTCGCCGCCTATCTCTTGCCGGTGGCCACGCTCAACATTGCCGTGACCGCGCTGCCGGTGTTGGGCGTGGTGCCGGTGATGGGCCTGCTGCTGATGCTGGCCGGCATCGCCTGGGCGTTGATCAATATCAACTCGCTGCCGATGGTAGTGGACATGACCACCGCCGCGCGGGTGGGCACGTTTACCGGGCTGTACTACTTGTTCTCAACGCTCTCGTCCATCGCCGGCCCGAACGTCAACGGCTGGATCGTCCAGCTCACGGGCAATAATTGGAACAACATCATGCTGGTGGCGCCGGTGTTCCTGGGCGTGGCGCTGGTACTGATGGCGGGGGTGAAGCGGGGGGAGGCGACGGAAGAGGGCGCCGGGCTCAAGGCGCAAGGCACAGGGCAGGCGATGGCGGCGGGGGACTAGAGCGGTTGCCTCACGGGTTTACGGACGTTCATCGGCGTCAACGGATGG
>CAYUYN010000291.1:0-1260 GCA_964449185.1 uncultured Anaerolineales bacterium
CCCCCCCATCCACGGCCGGAGGACTTCCGGCACGACGATGCTGCCATCGGCCTGCTGGTAGTTCTCCATGACGGCGATGAGGGTGCGCGGCAGGCCGAGGCCCGAGCCATTGAGCGTGTGCGTCAGCTCGGGGCGGGCGCCGGCGCCGCGGCGGAACTTGACGTTGGCCCGCCGCGCCTGGAAGTCGCCGCAGTTTGAGACCGATGACACCTCCAGCCATTCGTTGCAGCCGGGCGCCCAGACCTCCAGGTCGTAGGTGAGGCGGGCGCTGAAGCCGATGTCGGCGGTGCAGAGCTGCTTGACGCGGTAGGTCAGGCCCAACTGCGCGCAGGTTTCTTCGGCGTGCGCGCGCATGCGCTCCAGTTCGTTGTCCGATTCTTCCGGCCGGCAGAAGATGTACATTTCCACCTTGTCGAACTGGTGGCCGCGCTTGATGCCGCGCACGTCGCGCCCGGCCGCGATCTTCTCGCGGCGGAAGCAGGGCGTGTAGGCCGTGTAGTGCTTGGGCAGGTCGGCGGCGTCCAGGATCTCATCCTTGTGTATGCCGGTCAGGGGCACCTCGGCGGTGGGCACCATCCACAGGTCTACTTCGGCATCGTGATAAAGGTTATCACGGAACTTCGGGAGCTGGCCGGCCGCGAAAAGTATCTCCGAGCGCACCATGAAGGGCGTGTACAGCTCGGTGTAGCCCTGCTGGCGGCCGTGCAGGTCCAGCATCCAGGCGATGAGGGCGCGCTGGAGCCGCGCGCCGGCGCCGACCAGCACGTAGAAGCGTGAGCCGGTGAGCTTGACGCCGCGCTCGAAGTCGATGAGGCCCAGGCGCGGGCCGAGGTCCCAGTGGGCCTGGGGGGTGAAGTCGAACTGCTTGGGCTCGCCCACGGTGCGCAGCACGACGTTGTCGTCCTCGCTCGTGCCAAAGGGCGTGCGCGGGTCGGGCACGTTGGGCAGGGTGCTCAAGTGTGTCTCGAGCTGCTGGTCCACCTCGCGCACGGCGGTGTCCAGCTCGGCGATGCGGCGGCCCAGGCCCTGCTGCTGCTGGATCTTGGCTTCGCGCTCGGCGGCGTCCTTGGTGCGGCCGATGTCCTTGCTGGCCGCGTTGCGGTCGGCCTTGAGCGTTTCCACTTCCTTGAGCAGTTCGCGGCGGCGCACATCGAGCTGGAGGATCTGGTCGACCGTGGCGACCAGCTCGGGCGTCTGGCGGCTGAGGAGGGCGGCCTTGACGGCCTCGGGGTCGTTGCGGATGAGGTTGAGGTCTAACAT
>CAYUYN010000291.1:1360-5365 GCA_964449185.1 uncultured Anaerolineales bacterium
CCTCCGAATCAAAATAGCCCCCCGTCCGGTTTGCAGGACGAAGGGGCCGCCGTGGTGCCACCTGCTTTTGCGGGCCACGTTCCCATGGGAACAGACCTGCCTTGAGACGCCCGCTAACGGGAGCGCCCGGCGCCTCTCATCGAGGCGCGACTGCCGATCTTGCGACCGGCCCGAGAGTGGAAATCACCGGTGGCCCTACCGCTTTGCACCAGCCAGCGGCTCTCTGTAAGGGGCGCAACCCGGCGACATGGCTCGCGTGTCGTTGGGTATGGAATTGCGTTCAATTATAGCATTCGGCCGAAGGCCGGGTCAATAGCGAATGATGGGCGGGCGTATTTCCGCCTGGGGCGAGTTTGCGCGAGCCGCCATAAAACGCCCGACGACAGACGACGGACGACAGATCTTTTCATCCATAGGCGCGGTCGGGGTTGGCGCGCTGCGCGCCAGCACCAACCAGCGCGCTGCCTTGCGGCAAAGCCTATTCGTCTTTGGTGCGCAGATGCGGAAACAGAATGACTTCGCGGATCGTCGGCTTGTTAGTAAAGAGCATGGTCAGCCGGTCCACGCCCATGCCAAAGCCGCCACTGGGCGGCATGCCATAGCGCATGGCGCGCAGGTAGTCTTCATCGATGGGATGGGCGTCGTCGGCGCCGGCGGCGTAGTCGCGGTTCATCTCCTCGAAGCGCGCTTCCTGGTCGAGCGGGTCATTCAGCTCGGTAAAGGCGTTGCACAACTCCATGCCGGCGATGAAGCCCTCGAAGCGCTCCACGGTGGCGGGGTCGCCGGGGCGGGCCTTGGCCAGGGGCGAGATGTCGCGCGGGTAGTCGACGATGAAGCTGGGCTGCTGCAGGTTCTTTTCCACGAAGTCGCCCAGCAGGGCTTCCACCAGCTTGCCGCGCGTGGCCTCCGGGTTCGCGGCGATCCCGCGGGCGGTCATGGCCTGCGCCAGGCTCGCGGCGGTGGGGTGGGCGTTGATGTCGAGGCCGGCAAACTCGCTGATGGCCTCGGCCAGGGGGAGGCGCGGCCAGCCGGGGTTGAGGCTGATGGTGCGCCCCTGATAGTGCAGCTCGCGGCTGCCGAGCACTTCGTCGGCCACGTAGGCGAGCATGTCCTCGGTCAGGCGCATGACCTGCTCGTAGTCGGCGTAGGCCCAATAGAACTCGAGCTGGGTAAATTCGGGGTTGTGCTTGAAGGACACGCCCTCGTTGCGGAAGTCGCGGCCGATCTCGTAGACGCGCTCGAGGTTGCCCACCAGCAGCCGCTTGAGATACAGCTCGAACGAGATGCGCAGGTAGAGGTCCTGGTGGAGCTGGTTGTGGTGGGTGACGAAGGGCCGGGCGGCGGCGCCGCCGTACAGCGGCTGGAGGATGGGCGTCTCCACTTCCAGAAAGCCGTTGTTATCCAGGAAGCGCCGCAGCGCGCTGGTGATGCGCGCGCGGGCGCGGAACACCTCGCGCACATCGGGGTTGACGGCCAAGTCGGCGTAGCGCTCGCGGTAGCGGGCCTCGGGGTTATCAAAGGCCGAGTGAACCACGCGCCGGCCGTCGACCACCTCTTCCTTGGCGGCGGGCAGGGGGCTGACGGCCTTGGCCAGCATGCGGAAGGCCTGTACGCGCAGGGTGGTCTCACCGGTCTTGGTCTTGAACAGGCCGCCGCCGGCCTGGATGAAGTCGCCCAGGTCGAAGTTGTCGACAAACAGGCGGAAGTGGTCGCCCAGCTCGTCGGCGCGCAGGTAGAGCTGCAGCTTGCCGTCACCGTCTTCGAGGTGGGCAAAGGCGGCCTTGCCCATGACGCGGATGGCGCGCAGGCGGCCGGCCACGGTGTAGGCGCCGTGGGCGGTGTGGGTGTCAGTTTCGGGCTGGGCGGCCAGGTGGGCGGTGTAATCGGCCAAGCCCTGGGCCGTGGTGTGGGTGCGCTCGGCGCGCGCGGGGTACGGCTCCAGGCCGGCTGCTCGCAGGCGCGCGAGCTTTTCGAGGCGGACCCGTTCTAGTTCGCTGTACTCTCGCATGTGCGCCTCTATTCAACAAAAAACCCCGCCGGGGCTTTCGCCGCCGCGGGGTTTCGGAAGACCGTCCGAAATTACTCGACTGCGACGACCCGGAAGGGGATGGTGCCCGAGGGCGCGATGACCTTGACCTCGTCACCGATCTTGCGGCCCAGCAGGGCCTTGCCCAGCGGGCTTTCGTTGGAGATGCGGCCGTCCTTGGGGTTGGCCTCGGCCGCGCCGACCAGCATATAGCTCTCGGGCTTGCCCCCGCCGACTTCCTTGATGGTGACCTTGCTGCCCAGGCGCACGACGCCATCGGCGCCGCCGTCTTTGGAAATCAGGACGGCGTTGGACAGCTTGGCTTCCAGATCCATAATCTTGCCTTCGAGGAAGGCCTGTTCGTTCTTGGCGTCCTCGTATTCAGCGTTTTCGATCAGTTCGCCGTCTTCCTGCGCATTGTGCAGGCGCTCGGCCACCTGGGCGCGGCGCACGGTGCGCAACAAGACGAGCTCTTCTTCCAGTTTTTTCAAGCCTTCTGGGGTGAGAAAGGTTTGGTCCGACATGGTTCCCCTCGGCCTTTCTAGGTGATGTCAGTCGACGGCGCAGACAGGGTTCGATTCAAACAAAAACCGCTCGAGAGAGCGATCCGCGCTAACGCAAAAACTGAGAGTGGGCTCTCAGTTCGCTGTCACAGGCCAAATCTTAGCATAGGCGCGGGGGTTTGTAAAGCACACAATAGCACTATATCACCCTGAGCGCCAGAGGCGGATGGCCGGGGCATCGGCGCCGGTGCCGTCAGCGTATTGGCGGATGGCGGCGGCCATGGCCGGGCGGTCGGCCCAGAAGGTGCTGAGCTGGGAGGCGTAGCGGCTGGTGGCGCTGACCCAGCCCTCCAGGTCGGGCTCGGTCAGGCGCACCAGGTCTGGGCTCAACGGGCGGCCCTCCAGCAGGGGCGAGCGCAGGTTGGGCCAGCGGTCGCCCTCGTGTACGACATAGGGAAAGTCTTCATAATAAGCGTAGACGCCGCCCATGCTTTCGGCGGCCTTGCGCGTGAGCTGATGGTCGACGTGCCGGCCGATGCCCAAGGGCACGTACAGGTGGTGGCGGCCGAACCCGCGCAGCAGGGTGGCCAGCTTGCCGGCCACCCGCCGGACGAGAGACTGCTCCGAGGGGTGCAGCGGCCCAGACAGCGAGGCCTCGGTGAGATACATGGGCCAGTTGGTGGACGGGTTGAGCCGGTAGATGCAGTCGGGCACGTCCAGGTGGACCGCCTCGATGCCCAGCTCGCTGAGGGCGTCCAGGTCTTCCTGGCGGCGGATGGCCACCACCTCGGCCGGGGCCGCCGGCCGGCCGGGCTCATCCGCGCCGGTGGCCGACCAGCGCTCGTGGATGGATTGCGCAAAGGGCGACAGCGGCCCGGGCGGGGGATTGCCGGTGCACAGGGTCACCACCACCACGCGCGCGCCGGACTTGGCCTGGTGGTGCAGCATGCCGCCGGCGGAGAAAACGGCGTCGTCCAGGTGCGGGGACAGGTAGAGGTGAACGAGGGAGGCGGGTGGCATGCGGGGGAGTATAGCAGAGAGGGAGCGTGAGGGGTGTAATTGCACATGGCTGATCGTAACTGGCGTGCTGCGCACGGCGTTGCGTTGACGCTGCCAGGGCCGCATGTTACAATCGCGAACGTTAGGGCCGCTAGCTCAATGGCAGAGCAGGTGCCTTTTAAGCACGAGGTTCAGGGTTCGAGTCCCTGGCGGCTCACACAAGAAACCCCTTGATTTCAAGGGGTTTCGTTGTTTCTTGATGGTATTGACTTTGGCAATCTGGGCCATAGTAGGACAAAAGTAGGACAATGGGACTAAACTCGAGAATGTGCCAGAACAGGTGTAGCGTCTTACTTGGCGCGGGATTGGGCACTGTAATCCAAGAATGGCACACGCGTCTGCATTTCAGCCAAAAGTTCAATCTGCGCCTGTTCGGCTTGCTCCCTAATGCTGCGGTTGTATCCTTCCTGGTACCTA
>CAYUYN010000292.1:0-3309 GCA_964449185.1 uncultured Anaerolineales bacterium
GCGCGTGACCGGCGTCAATGCTGGCCTCCACGTTTTTCTCCGGACACGACCGCCTCGCGGGCTCGCCGCCCTGTGCGCCGCTCCCTCGTGGCGTCCGGCTTCCCCTCGACAAGGCTCGGGGCAGGCAGCCGGACCGTCATTGGTGGCGGACCTTGCCCTTTTACGGGCGCCCCGACCCCCTGTCAAGGTCCATGTGCGAGAATGGCAGGTGCTCCCTTCTGGAGGCTTCGTGCGCGTGAGACTACTGCGATGTTCGACGGCCGCCGCCGTTGTTGCTGCGGCCGTGGGGGTGCTGACCGGGCCAGCCTGGCAGGCGGCCAGCAGGCAGGCGGCCAGCACCGCAGCGGCGGCCAGTAGTGCCTGAGAACGAATGGGTTTGAGCAGCATGTGTTTGGGGGAGGGACGGTGGCGGCGCGTTAGCGCAGCTCGAAGGAAGCGTCGACCACCTCCACCTCCGGCCGGTTGTACTCGATCCAGTTGACGATATAGCGCAGCTCGGTTTCCACGTGGGTGCCCTGGTTCGCCACGGCCACCACGGCCAGCTCCGCCGACTGCCAGACGTCTTGCAGGTCCGTCTCGGCGGCGGCCACGTTGAACTCCTTGTGCAGCCGCGCCAGCAGGGGCTTGAGCAAACCGCGCTTCTCCTTGAGGGAATTACAGCCCGGCAGGTACAGCCGGACACAGACGGCGCCGATAATCATGATAATGAATTCTAGCACAGGTGGGAAAGTGTCATTGGCAATTGGTCATTGTGCCGAGACAATTACCAGTTGCCAACTGCTAATTACTCTCTTATACATCGGCACTATAATTTGGGCATGGATAAAACGCTGTCGACCTTGCTGGTGATTGGGCTCCTGGTTATTGCGGCCATGACCGGCTGGGCGGTATTTAATGCCGTCAGCGACGTGACCGAGATCCCGCAGACCCTGACGGGCAATGTGGCCACTCAGGTGCAGCAGATCATCCACCCAACCCCGAAGATTTATCCTGACCCGGTGACGGTGATCAAGCAGGTCCAATCCCTGGCGCGTTTGGAGACGGCGCAGTACAGCATCGAGAAGGTCATCACGGCCGAGACGCGCCAGGGTGCGCTGGCGGGGCTGTTTGGCGACCGGCTGCTGTTTGTGGCGCACGGCGAGGTGATCGCCGGGGTGGACCTGAGCCGGGTGCAGGCCGGCGACATCCGCGTGGCGCCGGATGGCAGCGTGGTGATGATCCTGCCGGCGGCGGAGATCTTTATTGCAACGCTGGACAACGACCTGTCGTATGTCTACGACCGCGAGACCGGCCTCTTCACCAATGCCGATATTAACCTGGAGACCCAGGCGCGGCAGGTGGGCCAGGCCGAGATTGAAAAGGCCGCGCTGGAGGGTGGCATCTTGACCCTGGCACAGGACAATGCCAAGGCGTTTATGGAGAGTTTGCTGAGGTCGTTGGGCTATACCCATGTGACGATTTTGCAAGCGACACCTGTGCCGGTGGCGTCGCCGTAGCCCGCGGCGTTGGCCGCGCCCCTTATGGGCATGACGCACTGTGGGGTTCGGGTGCGCGGGCTAAGCCCGCGCACCCGAACCCCACATTATTTACGAACGTGGTGGTCCACAAAGGGTCGGCGCAGCCGACCCTTTGTGGACCACCACGTTTCATTTCAGTTGAAGGGGCGAAGCACGCCCAGTGTTAGATGCGATTGTTCCAAGCCGCCGTGGCGTACTTTTCCTCACGCAGCTGCGCTGCCAGCGCGGCCTCGCGCGGGCTGAGCGGCGCCTCCTCCAAGTCCAAATTCAACGCTTCGGAAAAGCCGCGCGCCAGGGCGGCGGCGGCCTGCCGCCAATCCACTTCGGCCTCCAGGACTTCGGCCACGGTCGCGGCGCGCTGGCGCAGCCGGGCGCGCGCGGCCTGGCGCTCGTCTTCTGAGTCGAACACCAACACAGCGCAGATGCGGCCCAGGTCGCCAGTGAGGGGGAGGGTGCCGTGCTGGAGCACCATGCGGCGCTGGCGCACCTGGGCGCTGCCCAACAGCTTGCGCGGCGCGGCGCCGGCGCCGACTGTGATTTCGTAGTTTGAGGGCACCTCAAAACACACGGGGCCTTTGGCGGCTCCGGCCGTTTCGCCGGCGGCGTAGGTCTTGTCGGCGCGCACGCCCAGGCCCAAATGGCGCAGGCCCGCCAGCAAGCCGGCGCTAAGCTGCTGGTAGCTCTCCAGGACGCCGCCCAGCACGCGCGGCTCGTGCATGGGCGCGATGACCGAGTAGGTCAGCTCGTCGGTGTGCAAAATGGCCCTTCCGCCGGTGGGACGCCGCACCAGGCCGTAGCCAAGCCGTGCCAGGCGCTCGCGGTCGACCTCGGCGGCGGGTTGGGCATAGCCCAGCGAAAGGCACGGCGGGGTCCAGCCGAAGAAGCGCAGGGTCGGGCGGCTTTCGGCCGCGGCCATGGCCTGCAGAATGGCCTCGTCCACGGCCATGTTGGTGGGACCATCGGCGAAGGGCGACAGCAGCAGGCGCCAGGCAGCGCGGGGGTAATCGGGCATGGGGTTTAGGTCTTGTGCAGGCGCGTGACGATCACGGGCTGTACCAATACCAGTTGGGCCGGCGCGGGTGACTGCCGCAGGCCGAGCAGCGCCCGCTCCAGCAGGTCGTCGCCGGCCAAGTCGAGTTCTTCATTATCTTCCAGGTAGGTGGTCAGGTCGTCGAGCGTGTCAAAGAAGAAGCGGTAGTCAAAGGTCACCGTCTCACCCAGGCTGAAGCCCTGGTGGGCAGCGGCGGCCAGCGCCTGGGTCGTGGCGACAAAATCCGGCACCGTCGTCTCGGGGGCCAAGTCGCCCAAGTTGCGGTGGTCGTAGGCATCGGGTTCGCGGCTGCCGGCGTGGTGGCCGGGCCGGGCCTGCCACAGCTCCAGCCGCAGGGGCGCGCCGTCGGGATGGATGTCCAGCAGTTGCCCGCCTGGGCGCAGCACTCGGTGAGCCTCGGCGACCGCCAGGGCCATTTCGTCAGCGGGGATTCAACACAGCGACCAGGAGAACAGCGCCAGGTCAAAGCTCTCGTGAGCCAGAGCCAACGCGCGGCCGTCGGCCAGCAGCAGGCTCAGGCGCAGCCGCGCATGCGGCGGCGGCTGCTCGGCGGCCAGGTCTTCTGCGGCCGCGCCCACCTCGGCCTTGTCCGGGTCCACCGCCACCCAGAGCGCCGCTTCTTTGGCCAGGGGCCACGCCAGGCGGCCATCACCCGCGCCAATCTCGACGACGCGTTGGCCGGTGAAGTTGACGAGGGCGCGCAGGGTGGAGAGCTCGAGGTCGGAGGGGTCGATGAGCATT
>CAYUYN010000292.1:3409-5355 GCA_964449185.1 uncultured Anaerolineales bacterium
CTATTCGAGCCGTTCCAAGACCTGCTCGAGCACGCGCACGGAGAACTGCCGCCCGATGACGGCGATGACCGAGGCCACGCGCAGGGTGCGCTTGACGTCATCGGGCAGGCGGTCGATGCGCGCCAGCAGCAGGCCCTGGAGGTTGTCGGGGATCTCGATGCTGCCGATCTCTTTGCCGGCGGCCCAGCTCGTGCCCTGCTTGTATATGGCGCCGCGGTCGATGAGCATGCGGATGACCTCTTCGACAAAGAACGGGTTGCCCTCGGCCTTCTTTAGAATCAGGGTACGGATGTTCTCGGGCAGGGCTTCGATCTCCAGCAGGTTTGAGACCAATTGGCGGCTGTCATCGTCGGACAGTGGGTTAAGGTTGAGCTCGGTCAGCCCGGCGCCAGCGTGCTCGCGGGCGGCGGCCAGCAGCCGCCAGCCGTGCGTGTCGCGGTCGGGGCGGGTGACGAAACAGAACAGCAGCGGCACCTCGGAGGTGAGCGGCAATAGCTTGATGAGCAGGTCGGTGGAGGACGGGTCGGCCCAGTGGATGTCGTCGAGGATGACGATGAGCGGCCGGCGCTGGGCCAGGCTGCGCAGCAGTTGGCGCATGGCCGACAGGTACTGCGCCTGCACCGCCTGGCCTTCGAGCATGCGCACGCGCTCCAGGGCTTCGCCCTCGAGCTGCATGAGCAGCATGTGGCCCAGGTATGGGTAGACCTCGAGCGCGCCGGCCGGGCCAAGGGTATCGGCCACCAGGGCTTGCAGGGCGGCGCGCTTTTCGGGCTCGTCGGCGGTGGCGGGCACGCCCAACAAGGAGCGCACCAGGTCGCCCAGCAGGTGGTAGGCCAGATTTTGGCCATACGACAGGCAGCGGCCCTCGGCCCACAGCTCGGGCTTCGGGCCGGCGGCGCTGGCAGTGCTGGCGCCGCGCCATTCGGTGATGAGGCGGCTCTTGCCCAGGCCCGGCTCGCCAATGATGACGGCCGCGCGGCCAAGACCGGCGCGCACGGCGGCGCTGAGCTGGAGCAAGGCTTTCAGCTCAACATCGCGCCCGACCATGGGGCTTTCCAGGCCGGCCAGCCCGCGCAGGCGGCCGGGCTGCGCCTTGGCCTGCTGCACCTCGTAGACGCGCACCGGCTCCGCGCGGCCCTTGACCTCGATCAGGCCCAGGTCCACGCAGTCAAAGACGGGCGCCACGTAGCGATAGGTGTATTCTGAAATCAGCAGCGTGCCGGGGCGCGCGGCCGACTGCATGCGGGCGGCCAGGTTGACGGCATCGCCCATGGCGGTATACTCGTACTTTAGGTCGCTGCCGACATTGCCCACGACCACCGGCCCGGTGTTGAGGCCGATGCGCAGGGTGAACTCGATGCTGTAGCGCCGGCGTATATCGACCGCATACTCGCGCACGGCCGCCAGCATGTCCAGGGAGGCGCGCACCGCGCGCACCGGGTCGTCCTCGTGGGTGACAGGCGCGCCAAAAAACACAAGCATGGCGTCGCCGAGCAGGCGCGCGATGGTGCCTTCGTAGGCAATAGTGCCGTCATAGTCCTGGCTGTCGTCTGGTCCCTGGATGATGCGCGAGAGCCGGTCGAAGGCCCCGTTCATGATCAGGGTCCAGTCTTCGGGGTCCATGTGCTCGGCCAGGGTGGTGGAGCCGACCACATCGGCGAAGAGGCAGGTGACAATTTTGCGCTCGCCGGCCAGGTGGGCGGCGCGCATCTTTTCGGCCAGTGGGGCGGGGGTGTTGGCCGCCAGGCGCGTGTGCCGGGCCTCGTCGGTGGCGGTGGGGGCGGCCACGGGCTGGCCGCAGTTGGCGCAGAAGCGCGCGCTGGCCGGGAGCTCGGACTGGCAGTTGGCGCAGCGGGCCGCCAGGCCGGTGCCGCAGTTGATGCAGAACTTAGCCTGGGCCGGGTTCTCGGTTTTGCAGTTCGGGCATTTCATGCAGGCGACCTCTC
>CAYUYN010000293.1:0-5352 GCA_964449185.1 uncultured Anaerolineales bacterium
TGAAACCGGCCTCGTCGCGCAGGATGCGCAGCTGCGGATCGGCGACGCCGCCGGCAAAGTCGCCGGCGTCGGCCAGCAGCAGGCCGCCCTTGGTCAGGGCCAGGTAGGCCAGGCGCCCATCGCGCGACAGGCTGAGCGAATGCAGCGAGCCCCCCACCCCTTCGGCCGGCGCCGACCAACTGCCGAGCCAGCGCGGCTCGGTGGGGTCGGTGAGGTCAATCACATGTAGGTCAGGGTGAATGTCATAGTACATGGCGGCGTACAGCAGCAGCCGGGCGGGCTGAGCGGGGTCGCGCCAAAGGTAGAACTCGTGCGGCACCGCGCCCAGGCCGAAGGTGCCCAGGGGCTGTGGGTTCAGACAGTCGCTGACGTCGAAGGTGATGAAGGTCAGGCCCGCCGAGAAGTTGAGCACCACCAGCAGGTGCAGGTCGGGCACCACGCGCAGCTCCACCGGGCGGCTGCCTGGTGACAGCACGAGCTCATTCGCCAGCACGGGCTGCGTGGGGTCGCTGACATCAAGGATGGCAATTTGCGGCAAGCGGCGATTGCCAATGTAGGCGCACTGGTCCATCAGCGCCAGGCCGGTGTGCCAGCCCCGGCCGCCCAGGGCATGGCGGCCCACCAGCTCGAAGTTCTCAATGCGGCCCAGCGTGGTTGGCCCCAGGGCGGTCGGGGTGGGCGTGGGACCGATGGCCGTCGGAGTGGGCGTAACGCTGGGCGTGGATGAGGGCAGCCGCGTGGCCGAGGGCGGCGCGGCGGTGGACGAGGGGGTCGCGGTGAGGGTGATGACCCGTGTGACCGGGAGCTGAACGGTGGTAGGCGCTAACGCGCTTGCCATCGCGCTCGGCAACGCGCGCGGCAAGGCGCAAGCGGCCACGCACAGCAGCAGGGCGCCAAAGATTAGCGGACGGCAGCGCATCGCGCGATTATAATGGATGAGGTAGGGGGTTATGGGAGGAGCATCGCATGGAATACCGCAATCTCGGCCGGGCTGGGGTGAAGGTCTCGGCCGTTGGCGTGGGCTGCAACCAGTTTGGCAGCTATCTAGACCAGGACGGCACGCGGGCCGTGGTGGAGGCGGCGTTGGAGGCGGGCATCAACTTCTTTGACACGGCCGATGTGTACGGCAACCAGGGCCTGTCGGAAGAATACCTGGGCGCGGCGCTGGCCGGCCGGTGGGACGAGGTGGTGGTAGCCACCAAGGTGCGCCACCGCATGGGCGACGGCCCCAACAACCAGGGCACCTCGCGCTATCACATTCAGAACGGCGTGGAGGCCAGCCTGCGCCGCCTTAAGACCGACCACATCGACCTGTACCAAGTCCACGCCTGGGATGGCAGCGTGCCCCTGGACGAAACCCTGCGGGCGCTGGACGACCTGGTGCGCTCGGGCAAGGTGCGCTACCTGGGCGCCAGCAACTTCGATGCCTGGCAATTGTGCCGCGCCAACGACCTGGCTGAGATGCGCGGCTGGGAGGCCTTCGTCAGCGTGCAGCCCGAGTACAACATGCTCGAGCGCGAGATCGAGCGTGAGCTGCTGCCCTACTGCAACTGGTCGGGCGTGGGCCTCCTGCCCTACTTCCCGCTGGCGGGCGGCTTCCTGACCGGCAAGTACACGCGCGGCGAGCAGCCGCCGGCGGGCACGCGCGGCCAGCGCAGCGCCTATGTGCAGAAGTTCCTGAACGCCGAGAACTTCGACCTCCTCGACCAACTGCGGCCGATCGCCGAGGCGCACGGCCGCACCCTGGCCGACCTGGCCATTGCCTGGCTGCTGGCCCAGCCGCGGGTGGCGTCGGTCATTGCGGGCGCCACCAAGCCGGAGCAAATCAAGATCAATGCGGCCGCGGCGAATTGGGTGTTGACGCCGGACGAGGTGACGCACATACGGGCGATTTTGGAGGGCAAGACCGGCGAGGGGTAGACCGGCTGGACAAGGGCAGCTGCGCGGTGCGCCGCACTCCTTTTAAGACGCTACGGGCCGCTTTCGCTGCGCACGAAGTCGCCGGCGGCGGTGTAGATGAACCGCACGGGCTGAGCCGACCAGGTCGACGCAAATGTGCCGCGCAGCTCGACGACCCACAAGCGCGTGGCCGGATCGCACGGGTTGTAGTCGTCGTAGCGGGCGGCCAAGAGCAGGGTGCGGTAGAGGGTCTCGATGGGCGCGCAGGACACGTTGCTGCGCAGCCGGCCGAGCGTGGTGGAATAAACGTTGACCTGCCGCACCACGCCAATGCCGCGCACCTGGCCATCCTTGAGGCCGCGCTGCTCGATCTGCGACTGGGTCAGAAAAAGCCCGGGCCGCGGCCAGGTGACCACCAGGGCAGCCACAAGCAGCAGCACCAGGCCGCCGAGACCCGCCATCGTCCAGGTGCACCCCGGCGAGCGCATCACGCTTACTTCTTCGGCCGGAAGCCGAGCAGCCGCAGCCCGTTGAGCACGACGAGCACGGTGCTGCCCTCGTGCCCCACCACCCCCAGCGGCAGCGAAACGATGTTGAACAACGCCGAGATGATCAGCGTGACAATGACCGCCATGGAAAAGGTGAGGTTCTGGCCCACCACCCGCATGGCGCTGCGACCCAAGCCCAGGGCATAGGGCAGCCGGCTGAGGTCGCTGGACATGAGCACGACGTCGGCGGTCTCCAGCGCCACATCACTGCCGCCGGCGCCCATGGCGATGCCCACCGTGGCCGCGGCCAGGGCCGGCGCGTCGTTGACGCCATCGCCCACCATGGCCACGACGCCGTGCGCCTCCAACAACTGGCGCACCGCGGCGACCTTGTCCTCCGGCAGCAATTCGGCGCGCACCTCGTCCACGCCGGCCGCGGCGCCAATGGCCTGGGCCGCGCGGGCATTATCCCCGGTGAGCATCACCACCTTTTCCACGCCGAGCGCTTTCAGGGCCTGTATCGCGGCGCGGGCTTCGGCGCGCACGGTGTCCGCCACGGCGATGGCGCCCAACAGCCGGTCGGTGCCCACCAGCACCACGGTCTTGCCCTGGCGCTCAAGCGCCTCCAACTGCTCCAGGTCGCTTGCGAGGAGCGGCACGCCCTGCTCGCGCAGGTGTGCGGCCGTGCCCAAGTGAGCGGTCACCAGCGCGCCCCCGGGCCGCGCCGGCTCGATGTGGGCCGTGACGCCCTTGCCGGGAGCGGCCTGGAGGTCGCGGGCGGCAGGTACTGCCAGGCCGCGCTCCTGGGCAGCCGCCACGATGGCGCGCGCCAGGGGATGCTCCGAGCGCGCCTCGACCGCGGCGGCCAGGGCCAACAGCTCGTCGGGAGTGGAAACGGCCTCCCCCTGCGGCACGACGTCGGTCACGCGCGGGCGGCCAACCGTCAGTGTGCCGGTCTTGTCAAAGGCCACCACGCGCACGCGCGCCAGGCTCTCCACGTGGGCGCCGCCCTTGAACAGCACACCGTGCCGCGCCCCGGCCGCGATGGCCGAGAGGATCGAGGCCGGCGTTGAGATGACCAGCGCGCAGGGCGAGGCCACCACCAGCAGGGTCATGGCCTTGTAGAAGGCCGCCGGCCAGGCCACGTTCACCAGCAGGGGCGGCAGCACGATCATCGCCGCCGCCATGGCAATGACGCCCACGGCGTATTTCTGCTCAAATGAGTCGAGCCGCTTCTGGGTCGGCGCTCGCTCGCTCTGCGCCTCTTCCACCAATTGGATGATGCGCGCCAGGGTCGAGTCGGCCGCGCGGCGCGTCACGCGCACCTCCAGCGCGCCGCCGCCATTGATGCTGGCAGCAAACACTCGGTCGCCCGGGGCGCGCGCCACCGGCATGGACTCGCCGGTGATGGGCGACTGGTCCACCGCCGAATGGCCGCTGAGCACCTCGCCGTCGGCCGGCAGCCGCTCGCCCGGGCGCACGTCGATCACCTCCCCCAACTCCAACTCTTCCACGGCCACCTCCACCAGCGCGGCGCCGCGCCGCACGCGGGCGCTGGCCGGGCGCAGATCCATCAGCGCGCGGATGGCCTGGCGCGTGCGATCGAGGGCATAGTGCTGGAGGGCATTGCTGAGCGAGAAGAGGAACAGTAGGGCAGCGCCCTCCCCCCACTGGCCGATGCTGGCCGCGCCAAGGGCCGCGGCCACCATGAGAAAGTCCACATCGATACGGCGCTCCAGCAGGGAGCGTGCGCTGTTGAGGGCGGCCACCCCGCCGCCGGCCAGGTAGGAAGCCACCACCAGCGTGCCCCACACCCACGGCGACAGGCCCAGGCGCTGGGCCACCAGCGCGCCCACCAGGGTCACCAGGCAGGCGGCGCTATACACCGCCAACTGGTTGCGCTCCCACCAGTCGGGCGGCAGGCCGAGGTCGCGCAAGTTGAAGCCCAGGGCCTGGGCCTGCCGGCGCACGGTGGCGGGCGCGGCCGGCTCGGTGACGATGTACTCCACCGTGAGGGTGCGGCCGGCCGGGTTGATGGCGGCGCGCGCCACGCCGGGGATGTCCTGCAGCTTGCGCTGGAGCTCGTGCGCCAGGGCCGCGCGCCGGCCGCACTGCGGCAGGTCCAGGATGGTGTGATACACCGCGCCGCCGACCAGCAGGCCCATCTCGCGACCCAGGCCCTTGAGCTGGTCGAGCGAAAAGGACTCGGGGTTGTAGTCGATGGTGATGGTGCCGGCATCGTGGTCGAGCTGGATGCGGTGGACGCCTTGGCGCGGGCCGAGCGACTGGCTGAAGGCCTCGGCCTCGTAGCGCCAGCGCGGCCGCCAATCGGGCGCGGCCTGCGCGGCGCCCGGCACAGGATGCACGGGAACGGTCAGCGTGTGGGAGGCAATCGTCATAGCCGGTACTCGCCTGTGAAGTGGGTTGGGTTAGACGCGCGCCTTGGGACGCGCGCGGCGGCACTGCGGGCACACGCCATAGTACACCACGCGCGCGCCCTGGACGTCATAGCCCGAGCCCCGCGCCACGCTGTCGGCCACGGCCGCCAGCGGCGCCGCGGCAAAGTCTTCGACGCGGTGACAACGCACGCACACCAGGTTGACATGGGGCGTGGGGTCGGCATCATAGTGGATGGCGCCATCGCCGGCGGTGCCCAGCTCGTGGATGAGGCCGGCCGCCACCAGGGCCTGCAGGGTGTTGTAGACCGTGGCGCGGCTGAGCGAGGTGAACCGCGGCTGCAGGCTTTCGTAAAGCGCCTGGGCGGTGGGGTGGGTGCGATTGCCGGCCAGGGCCGCGCAGACGGCCAGCCGCTGCGAGGTTAGGCGCAAGCCGGCCTGCTTGAGGGCGGCGGTGATCTCGGCGGCGCGGGCGGTTTTGGGCATGGGCAGGCCAATTCCTTATTTAGAATTGATCTAAAGTATAACATGCGCGGTCAAGCGGTGGGCATGACGGCCCCACCGCCACC
>CAYUYN010000294.1:0-1283 GCA_964449185.1 uncultured Anaerolineales bacterium
GATCAACATGTCCGAGTTCAAGGAGGAGCATAAGGTCTCGCTGCTCATGGGGTCGCCGCCCGGCTACGTCGGCTACGGAGAGGGAGGCGCGCTCACCGAGGCCGTGCGCCGCAAGCCCTACAGCGTGGTGCTCTTCGACGAGATCGAAAAAGCCCACCCCGATGTCTTTAACGTGCTGCTGCAATTGCTGGACGATGGCCGCCTCACCGACGGCCAGGGCCGCACGGTCAATTTCCAGAACGTCGTCGTGATCATGACCAGCAACATCGGCGGCGAGCTGTGGCAGGCGGGCCGCTCCCCCGGCGACGAAGTGCTGGAAGTGCTGCGGCGCCACTTCCGCCCGGAGTTCCTCAACCGGGTAGACGAAATCGTGGTCTTCCACAGCCTGACCATGGAGCACCTGACCCGCATCGTGGACATCCAGCTCGACCGCGTGCGCCGGCTGCTGGCCGGGCGCGGCCTCCAACTGGACGTGAGCGAGGCGGCCAAGGGCTTCCTGGCCCGCGAAGGCTGGGACCCCACCTACGGGGCCAGGCCGCTCAAGCGCACCCTCCAGCGTGAGCTGCAGGACTCCCTGGCCCTGCGCATCCTGCAGGGTGAGTTCAACGAAGGCGATGTGGTCCTGGCGGACCTCGACGGCGAGAAGATCACGTTCACCAAGGTGCCGCGGGGCGAGCGTGTGACGGCGTAACCCCGGACACTTTTGTACGCGAATTGCGCCACTGCGCGTAAGACGGACGACGCGGATCAGCGAGTGTGCTGCTGCGTGTCATCTTGCTTAACATCGTTGAACTTCTTTGATGCCCAACGAGCATCCCTGTCATTTCGAGCAGCAGCAGCAGCCTGTCATGTCCTCGCATACCTTTCTCACTGCCTCATCGCCCGCCCGCCCCGACGCCCGCGCTGGGTTGGCGCAAATTTGGAACAGCGCAAGCCCTGCGCGGCCAGTCGGTCATCGCGCCCGACGGCCTGACCTTGGCCGCGGTCGGCGGCTTGTTCTTCGTTGTCGCGCTGATGGCGGGTATGATCATGTTCATAGGCGCGCGCTCGGCTCGCGGCCAATAACCAAAAAGCATCCGGTGGTTGGCCCTGGGCAGGCCAACCACCCCAAAAAAATGTGGGTGTGCCAGAACAGGGCGAAGCCCCGTTCTGGCACACCCACGCTAACCGCTAAACAAGCCGCCGCTTACGCGACTGCCTCGGCACCAACAGCCAACCCGCGGCCAAGAAAGCCAACGCGGCCGGTCATCGCCGCCGTCCAGGCCGCCATCGCCGCCGAAGAG
>CAYUYN010000294.1:1383-5290 GCA_964449185.1 uncultured Anaerolineales bacterium
GGCGGCAACGTCCACGCGCCCGACGAGTGGGTGAGCGTGCCCAGCCCGGCAGAGACCGTGGCGGTGTATGCAGGGGTCATTGAGGAGTACCTGCGCGAAGCCAACGCGCCGCCCAGGTGAACGATGATCATCGTCGTAGGGGCGTTCAACTGAACGCCCCAACATTGAGTGCAGTGAAGAATCCAGGCAAATCGGCGCTGAACCGTTTTTGGTCAATGCCGGCGGCGATGCACTCTGGTCTACGACGAGGATATCGCCGCTGGGCGCGGATCAATCGCGGCAGAATGCCGAGACGCAATTGAAGCCTTACGGCTTACGGCGCATAAATCATCACCAGCCCGATGTTAGCCACCGCCCCCGCCACCGTCGACCCGCCCAGGATAAAGAACCGCCCATCGACCGCCGCCACCGGGTTGCCGTGAATCGGCGAAGGCAGCGCCGGGCCCGGCGACCACGTCTGCGTGGCGGGGTCGTAGACCTCCAGGGAGTCCAGGGCCTCGCTCCCGGTCATGATGATCTCGCCCCCGGCGGCGAAAATGCGGCCTTCGAGCACGGCGGCGCTAAAGCCGGCGCGCGTGCGCAGCATTTCCGGACCGGGGCGCCAGGCATCGGCGGCGGGGTCGTAAATCTCCACCGAGCTCAGCTCGCCCGTGCCGCTCCAGCGCCCGCCCAGCGCGTAGATCTCCCCGTTCAGCGCGGCGGCGGCCACGTGCTCGCGCGGCTCCAGGTTGCCGGCCAGCGTGCGCCAGGTATCCGTCGCCGGGTCATACTCCAGCAGCGCCGTCGAGACCCCCACCCCGCCCACCACGTACAGCTTGTCACCCACCACCACCGCTGCGCCCGCCATGCGCGGCTCGGGCAGCGGCGCACCTTCGGTCCAGGCATCGGTGGCCGGATCATAAATGTGGGTCGTGGCCGACGGGCTCCACGCCGGGCCGACCGCGCCGCCAAAGAGATAGACCCGCCCCTGCCAGGCCGCCGCCATCAGGTGATGGCGGTCAGACGGCATGGGGGCCAGGTCGGTCCAGGTGTCGGCGACGGGGTCGTAGGCCTGGAAGACGCGCTCGCCCCCCAAACCGCCCGCCACATAGATCAGCCCGTCAACCACCACCGCCGGCATCTCGGCGCGCGCCGGCGCGGCCGTGGCGCCGGTCGTCCAGATGCCGTCCAGCAGCCCGGCCAAGTCAACCGCTTCCGTCGCCTCCGGCGCCGCGCCGAGCTGCCCCCCGCCAAAGGCCTCCAGCACCGGCCGCCCGGTAGCCTCCGCCGGCAGCTCGAAGCCCAGGACGTAGGCGGCGGTGGCGGCAGTGTCCATCACGTTCACCGGCGCGGTGAGCTCGTGGCCCGTGAGCACGTCCGGCCCGGCGATGAACCAGGGGATGGTCATGTCTTCCGGGATGCGCGAGCCGTGTACCACGCCGTGCCCGCCGTGGTCAGCGGTGAGGATGATCGTGGTCTCGGGCGGCAGGGCGTCCAGCAGGCGGCCCACTGCGTCGTCCGTGCGGCCAATCTGCGAAATCTGCGTGTCCGACATCCAGCCGTTTAGATGCCCAAAGTAGTCGGTGTTGGGGAAGTGTACCAGCATCAGGTCAAAGCCGGCCGCCACCTCAACCACCGCCTGGTCGGCCACGCCCTGGTCGCCGTTCGTGACAAAGACATACTGGTCCACGCTGCCGGGCGCGTTGAGGTGCTCGAATTTTTCCTTGCCCACCACCATCACCGTGCGCAAGCCGGCCTCGTGCGCCAGGCTGAACACCGTCGGCACCCGGATGGCCCCGCGCGCGGGCTCGTTGTCGTTCCACAGGATGCCGTGGACTTCGGGCAGAGAGCCCGAGAGCATGGAGGCATGCGCCGGGAGCGTCACGGAAGGGAACACGGTCTGCGCCGCAAAAGTAAAAGCGCCGCTCTGCGCCAGGGCCATAGTCAGCGGCGCCTGCGCCTGCTGCAGGGCGTCAGGCCGCAGGCCGTCGATGGAAATGATGACCACCTTGGGCGGAAAGGGAGTGTGGGTGGGTGTGGGAGTGTGGGGGTGTGTGGGTGTGGGGCTCGCCAGGACCGTGGCCGTGGACGCGTCCGTGGCGGTGGCCACGGGCGCGGCGGTGAGCGTGGCGGGCGGCGGCATAGCGGTGGGGGAAGCAGTGCCGCCGCAGGCGGTGAGCAACGAGAGCAGTAACAGGATGGCCAATGATTTACGCATCACAATTTGTGTCCCGGTAAATGTTAACACCAATACGGTTGGATGCGGCCATAGGTTCGCCCTACCCACTCCGCGGCAGAGCAGGCCAGATTGCGTGGCGCGCCGCCGCATGGAAATCGGGCCGCTAAAACCCTGCCCGCCCCACGCACAACCCGCGTCCGCGGAGAACATTGGTTCTTAGCCATGAATGCTTTCCGCGGAACGCCAGTTCCGCGGCCGGCGGCGGGTTCATCGCCGCCGGAATCCGGGGCGGGTCATGCAACATGGTCGCCGCCAAGGGTAGGGCTGCCAGGATATTTGTGGCCGAGGTAGTAGCCGCCGATGGAAGTCGAGGCTGTTGATCCAATGGCCGGGCACGTTAGGCGGACCTCCGCTGCTAAGGGATCGCCAGATCCCGCGACCGTTCCTACCCGACAGCGGCCAGCCCTTGTCGTTTCTCAAACCTACGGGCACCCTGCACCGGGCGCATTGCGTGTGTCGTTGAACAATGGGCTCGGAGGCGACCCTGATGATGCACAGCACGCTGCCCTTACAGCTCACCCGTCGGGCACGGCCGCAGGCGGTGAGGAGGGCAAGGGTGAGGAGGATCGCAATGGAATAGCGGCCGTTCAGTCGCTAATGTATGCAGCGACTGCTGAATATCGATCAGAGACATCATTTCCTCACTGATTGATGTTCAACTTTCAAGTTCAGCTTGGAGTGCCGTCATTGCGATGAGCGCTTCCTCATTTAGTGCAACGAGTACCTGGCATCGGGAAAGCAAACACCTTACACTTGAATAAGTGATCATATTCGGGGGTAAAGCCGTAGACTGCTTTGCGGGTTACTTCAAAGGCCATGCTGAGCATTTTGTCCAGCACGCCCTTGTAAACGAACAATGCCACGCGCGGTTGCAAGTTGGCTAGCAGTCGGAGGATGCGATCCATCCCGGCCCGGTACTCGGCCTCCGTTGGCTCCATGCTATATTCGCGCGGGATTTTGACGACATCGGTGAGACCATAGCCGTGGGCCAACAGGACTTCGTCCGGATAATAGCCATTGGGAACGCGAAGCAAGCCGTAGTCCCGGAGGCGGTTCCAGAACATCTGACCTTGCCGTCCTTGGAAATAATGACCTCGAACAACGCTCACCGGCGCGGGAGTTTTGCCAATAATCAGCATCTTTATTGGGCCGTGATCGGGCAGAATATCTGCAAGAGTGTTTACTGTCTGGCCGTTCACTACGACTGTGGTCTGGAACTTCACAACTGGCCTCCGCGCAACATGTCCCGGCGGAACTATCCACTCGAGCTTAGCCCGTTCAATTTCGCCTACTCCTCCTCGACCTGCCAATCCTCTTCAGACAATCCTGCCGCCGCCTTCATCGCCGAGCGCTGCCAGGCCAACCCCAACGCCCTTCGGCGTCGTCACCGTAGGGGCAGGCCCCTGTGCCTGCCCTGGCCCCTGTGCCCGCCTGGCCCCTGTGCCCGCGCCCTGGCCGCCGAATGGCAGCGCCTCGGCTTCGAGCGCCACCGCATCCAGGGCAGTTCCTATTGGTTTGGCGTCACCCTGTTGCCTGCCCTGCCGTTGGGGCAGGCCCCTGTGCCTGCCCTCCCAGTCCCAGACCTGCCCGCTCAACCCTGACCGTCCCACCTGCCGCGGATTCATTTTTCCGATTTACTCAGACAAGTGCTACTCGCGCAGCCCAAAAACCACCCCATCCTCGGCAAAT
>CAYUYN010000295.1:0-5262 GCA_964449185.1 uncultured Anaerolineales bacterium
GCGCGCACATTGGCGTGCAGGTTCAGCGAGGCGCCGCGCGGCTGGAGGAAGCCGTCCACCAGCTCGCTGACAAAGATCTGCCGCGCGTTGCCGCCCGAGTTCTCGGCCCAGGTGACCCACGCATTGACCGTGCCGCCCGGCTGCGCGGCGCCCACCGCCAGGGCCGGCTCCAGCGCCGCCTGGGCCAGGTCGCGGTTGGCTTCGCCGTCCACCACTTCCAGCCCCGCGGTCGGCCCCACCGCCACGGTGGTCGGCTCTGGAACAGGCTGCGCGGCCGGATCAGCCTGCGGCTCGCCAAAGATAAAGTCATCCATTACGGCTACGTCATTGGCGGCGTCGTCGTTGGGGCCAAGCGCCACGGTGCCATATGCCACGCGTACGCGGGCCACGCTGGGGCTGTCGAAGGCCACGCCCAAGAACGACAGGCCATTGTCGGCGATGGGGACGCCGTAGGCGCCCAGAGAATTGCCTTCGCGGTCAAAGTATTCAAAGGCGGTGTGATCGGTGTCCACATCGCTGTACACCGCGCCAAAGCCGCGCACCAGCGCCGGGGTAGTCGTCCCCGGCACAAAAAACGTCAGGTCCACGATGTTGCTGCCCAAGGGCGAGAACAGCCGCTCCTCACTGAATGCCTTGAAGATGTCGGCGTAGGTCGGGTTGATGTTCCCGAAGCGCGGCAGGGCGCCGGCCGGATTGTCCAGGTCGGCGCTCACCTGCAGTCCCGTGCCCGGCGTGCTGACGATGATGCCGCGCGCGCGGGTCGCTTCGGGCGCGTTGAAGAAGTCCGGCGGATAGCCATTCGGCGCGGAGAACTCGTCCGGCACGCCGTCCCAATTGATCTCGCGGCGGCCGTCGGCCCGCGCGCCCGGCTCGCCGCCGTTGTTGGTTCCCAACAGCGCGCGGTACTCTTCGACCATGCCGGTGATGTCCCCGTTGCCCGCGATGACGATGGGGCCGCCCGCCGGGGCGGCCGTCGGCTCGACGGCCACGGCCGGCGCCGTGGTAGGCGATACAGCGGCTGCGCGGCCGCAGGCCAACACTAGCACCAGCGGCAGCAGCAAGCGCAGGCCAGACAGACGTGAACGCCAGCGTGCAAATGACATCGTCAGCTCCTTACGGATTGATCGGCTCGGTGCCGGCATCGATCGAGAGTATGAACTGCGCCAGCGCCTCGCGCGCCGCCGCGTCGTCCAGCACGTCCGTGCCGCCGGCGTTGCGGTGCGTCTCGTTCTCCAGCACACACGTGAGGGTCAGGCAGGCCCCGTTGTGCAGGTAAGGCGGGAAGGCGTGGATGCTCAGCAGCGAGGGCGGGTTGAAGCCCAGCGCGCCCAGCCCGACCTTGTTGGTGTTGGTGCGCTCCAGCGGGTCGGCGGCGTCGAACGTGCCCACCTGGCGCAGGAAGCGCACGAGTTGGCCCACGGGCGGCTCGGGATCGACACCCGGCGTCACAGTCTCGGGGAAGGGGGAGACCCGCGCGAAATCCACCTGGGCGGTGGCCCACTTGGGCCCGCCGTGGCACAATTGGCAGTTGGCCTCGCTGAACAGCGCGCGGCCCTGCGCGATCTGCTGGCCCAGCGTGCCGTTCGGGTCCACGCCGCTGTTCGGCGCGACGGGCGAGTCGATGCGCAGCTTGGTCCACGCCACCAGCGCGTCCCAGGCGCCAATGCCGTCGACGTGCAGCTGCGGCCGGCCGCTGTTGGGCGGGTCGAACGACTTCACGTTAGGCTCCTGGTCGGTTGTGCCGGCCAGCACCAGCAGCCCGGCGCCGCCGGAGACACCGCGGATATTGAGCTCGAAGTCTTCCAGCTCGTCAAAGACGGCCGAGTAGTTCAGCACGCGCTGGTTGGTGTCGGGGCTGGCCGCGCTAAAAGTGCCGTTCAGGGGCACACTCTTGCGTGGGCCGGAGTTGAAGGCCCACACCACGCCGTCGGTCAGGCCGTCGGGGTGGCAGCTGGCGCACGCCTGCCAGCCTTCCGCCGACATGCGCTCGGACACACCCTCGTCGAACTCGCCGCGCGAGGAGTTGAACAGGTAGTTGCCGAGCAGGAAGCGCGCGGCGTCCGAGCCGGCCGCCGGCAGATCGGCCGACTGGAGGCGCGCCATCTCGTGTTCTGGCGCCTGGGTCAGGTCGATGACCGACACATCCTTGGAGATGTAGTTCATTACATAGGCGCGGGTGTCGGCGTTGTTGACCACCACGCCGCGCGGAGTCTGGCCGACCTCGATCGACAGCACCCGCGTCGTGTCGCCGTCGGCCGGCAAGCTCACCACGCTGGGCACGCCGCCGCCATCCAGCGCAATCTTCACCAAAACATCGCTGCCGGCCGCGGCCACGTAGCCTTCGTCCGTATTGTGCTTGAAGGCCACCGCCCACGGGTTGGCGAAGAAGAGCTTGGGCTTGAAGGTCTGGGCCTTGGCCGCCGCGTGCAGGTTGATGGTGCCGCCGGGCAGCTCGGCCTTGGCGGCCACGTCAAACACCGACAGGAAAGCCTGTGTGTCGACATTGAACTTGATCGGCCCTTCGGGGCTGGCCGCGACGTTGGGCAGGTAGCCACGCCCGTTCTTGAGCACGATGGACTGGAGCTGGTTGGGATAGGCAAACGTGGCTTCGGCCTCAGCGCCGCCAAACAACGTCCGGTCGGCCGCAAAGCCGGTCTCGTGCGCCGCCAGGGTGATGACACCCTGGATTTGGGTCAGGTCGGCGGTGGACAGCACAAAGACCTTGCCTTCGCTGCCCTGGTCCTGGCCGGGCCGGCCGGAGGCGGTGGGCTGCGACAGAAACTGCGTGACGTAGACGAACTGCGGGCCCTGGCCGCCGTTGTTGTTGGTGATCGCGACGCCGCGCGGCTGCACCCCGGGGATGGGAATAACGCCCGCCACGGTGTTGGTGGCGGTGGCGATGACACTGACGGAGTTGGAGGCGGCGTTGGCCACATAGGCATAGGCGCCGTCCGGCGTCAGGGCCACGCCATAGGGCTCGACGCCTACCGGTACGTCCGCCAGCTTGCTGAGGGCGGTGAGGTCGATCACCGAGATGGTGCCGCTGCCCTGGTTGGCCACGTAGGCGTAGCGCTTGTCGGGTGTGATCGCGACCGTGCGCGGCAGGTCGCCGGTGGCAATCTCGGCCAGCTTGGCGTTAGCATCCCCGGCCACGTTGAAGACCGACACCGTGCCGTTGAGCGGGTTGGCCACCACCAGGAGCGCATCATCGTCGCTGATGGCGATGGCGCTGGAATGGCTGGGGTTGCGGGCAATCACGGCCGCGGCCGCCGGGGTTGACGCGATTGGCTGGGTCGCGTCCGCCGGAGTTGTGGCGGCGACGGCGGGCGCGTCGGTGGGGAGGACTTCCGGGGCGGTGGTGGGCGGCACAGCGGCAGCGCGGCCGCAGGCAAACACCAGCACCAGCGGCAGCAGCAAGCGCAGGCCAGGCAGACGGCGGGTACGGGCAGGCTTCATGCGACCTCTTCTCCAGGCGGTGGGCTGCGCGCCACGCGCGCACAGGCCACCGGCCAGGCTATGAGATGAGCATACAGCGCGATCCCCACCCGCACACGCCCCACCAGGTATGTTTAGAGCATGACTTTAGGAACATATCGGTCGTCGGGTAAAGGCAGGTGAGCGCCGGATTTGGGCGCAGCCCATACCTCCCGATGATGGGGTCTGTCGCGCGCAGCGGATCGTCTGTGGCCTGTCGTCGGGCGTTATGGGGCGGCTCGCGCCAACTCGCCCCAGGCTAAAATACGCCCCACACGGGGCCAGTTTACTCGCCCGCGCCAATGGCGTATCATGGCCCCATGCAGCAGCGACTGATCAGCCACATCCGCCGCCCGGTTAAGCGCCACGGCGCCGAGCAGTACCTGTTCGTGACCCTGTTGAGTTTTGGGGCCTCCATCACCTTCACGCGCTTATTCCTGGCGCTCACCGGCTACCCCCAGCTTGGCGGCGGCGACCTGCACATTGCCCACGCGCTGTGGGGCGGGCTGCTGCTGTTTATCGCCTCGCTGCTGCCGCTGCTCTATGCCAACCGCTGGGTGTACATGGTCTGCTCCGTTTTGGCCGGCACCGGGGTGGGGTTGTTCATCGACGAGGTGGGCAAGTTCATCACCCAGAGCAACGACTACTTCTATCCGCTGGCCGCGCCGATTGTCTATGCCTTTTTTCTGATGACGGTGATGCTCTATCTGCGCATCCGGCGCCGGCCGCATCGGAGCGTGCGCGCCGAGCTTTTCCAAGTGTTCGATGCGATGGAAGAGGTCTTGGAGCAGGATCTGGACCCGCTGGAGCGCGACGCGTTGGAAGCCCGCCTGCGCTATGTGGCTGAGCACAGCGACCGACCCGATCTCACCCGGCTGGCCAATGACCTGTCGGAGTTCCTCCGCTGCGAGACCCTGGAGCTGGCGCCGAGGCGGACCGGCCGGATCGAAAAGGCCATTCAGCGCTGGCAGGCGTTTGAAGCGCGCTGGCTAACGCGCCGGCGCGCCAAGGTGTCTTTGGCCGGTGGCCTGTTGGGGTTGGCGGCGGCGACGCTGATCAAGACCGGCATTGCCCTCATCCTGCTGGCCGTGGTCAATGCCGCCTTGTCATCCAGCACCTCCCCCACCGGCGCCGATGCCATCCTGAGTGACGGCATCCAATCGTGGCAGGCCACGATCCCGCGCGGTGTCTTTCGCTATGCCGATCTGGCGCTGGAAACGGTGGTCGGCCTGCTGCTGTTGTTCTCCGCCGGTCTGTTTCTCTTGGGCAAGGATCACCTGGCCACCGCGTTTGGCTCGATTGGCCTATTGCTGTCACTCGCCGCCGTCAACCTGCTGGTGTTTTACTATGACCAGTTCTCCAGCATCCTGACCGCTTTGTTCCAGCTAGTGCTGCTCAGTGGGATTGTCTATTACCGGCAGAAGTACGTCACGGCGCCGGCTGAGAGCCTGTAGCGGCGGTGGCTTGTCCCCGCCGTTCCCTTGTGCCGACGGCGGGAGGGCGCCCACCCCATCCGCTTCGCTACTAGGGCAGGCAGGGGGGCGCCCCTACAGGGCTTTTCAGACGCGTTCTATATCAATGACTCGGCATTGATGGCCTGGGCTTCCCGCAGCCCCGACTCGATCGCGCCCTGGATCCAGGCGTGGCACAGCGAGGCGTGCTCGCCTGATGTCCTAGGCCCCCGCGATGGCCGCCAGCCGTGTGCCCGAGGCGGCGGCGATGTTGGCCAGCGATTGGAAGGCGGCGTCGGCCACCTCTGGCCCGTGACCTTGCAGCAGCGGATACAAA
>CAYUYN010000296.1:0-1525 GCA_964449185.1 uncultured Anaerolineales bacterium
CCGACGCCATAATGAGCCACTTTTTACGCACCGGGGCAGTCTGACTACAATTCTGGAGTGTCAACACCGGCGGATGTGCTATAGTCCATGGGGCGCCTCCGGTGGGATAGGGTTTCGTCACCACTATCTTACCCGGAGGCGCCTCTTTTTCCTGACAACCTTTGCGCGCACACTGTGGCGGGAGCAACCCGCCACAACGGAACCCCCAATTTTTCTTTAACATCACCGCCTCGGCTTGAAAACTCCCCTTCTCGCGGTATAATGCCCGGCGTGGCGGGCGCCCCTTTCCCCGCCCACGCCCGTGGAGGCACTGGATGAACCTGGACGAGCAAGTCGCTCTGCTGATGCAGGGCACCGAATACGGTGATGAGAATATCCAGGCCCACATGGCCCGCGAGCTGCGCGCGCGGCTGGCCGAAGGCCGCCCACTGCGCGTGTACTGCGGCTACGATCCCACTTCCACCGACCTGCACCTGGGCCACACCATCACCATGCGCAAGCTGCGCCAATTCCAGGACCTGGGCCACGAGGTGACCTTTCTGATCGGCAGCTACACCGCGCTGGTGGGCGATCCCTCCGACAAGAACAAGGCCCGGCCGGTGCTCACCCACGAACAGGTGGCGGAGAACGCCCGCACCTATGCCGACCAGGCCTATCGCGTGCTCGCTAAGGACAAGACCCGCATCCGCTACAACGGCGAATGGCTCTCGGAGCTGTCGCTGGTGGACCTCATTCGCCTGGGCCAAAACTTCACCGTGCAGCAGTTCCTCGCGCGCGAGAACTTCGCCAGGCGCCTGGAAGCGGGCGAGCCCATCTACCTGCACGAGACCTTTTACGCCCTGATGCAGGGCTATGATGCCGTGGCCCAGCAGACCGACGTGCAGGTGGGCGGCACCGACCAACTCTTCAACATCATCGTCGCCGGCCGTAAGCTGCAGGAGGCGGAGGGTCAACGGCCGCTGGTGGGCGTCATCACCGGCATTCTGCCCGGCACCGACGGCGTGCTGCGCATGTCTAAGTCGACCGGCAATGTCATCCCCATCAACACCAACCCGGCCGATATGTACGGCAAGGTCATGAGCCTGCCGGACAGCGCCATGCCCATCTACTTCAAGCTCATCTCGCGCTACGCGCCCGCTCAGGTGGCCGAAGTCGAGCGGGCGCTGGCCGAGGGCACTCGGCACCCGCGCGACATCAAGATGGAGCTCGCGCGCGAGGTTGTGGGCATCTACTACGGCGATGAGCACCAAACGGAAGCCGAGGCGCAGTTCAAGCGCGTCTTCCAGCGCGGCGATGCGCCCGAAGAAATGCCCGTGCTGGAATACAGCGACAGCCCGCTGTTGATCGACTTCCTGGCACAGCACGGCTTGGCCGCTTCGAAGGGCGAGGCGCGCCGGCTCGTCCAACAGAACGGCGTGCGCCTGGACGGCCAGACGCTCGCCGATATCAATGCCCACCTGCATGTCGCCGACGGCGTGCTGCAAGTGGGGAAGCGGAAGTTTGTGCGGGTGAAGAAGACGTAGGT
>CAYUYN010000296.1:1625-5262 GCA_964449185.1 uncultured Anaerolineales bacterium
AACGGCAAGGACCGTTGCAGTCGCCGTCACCGCTCCGTCGCTGCCAGCACGGCGCGCCCAATCGCCTCCGCCGCCTCGACGTCGCCAACTTCCAACAACACTGCCACGGCGTAGTGCGCTTCATTCCCTCGCAAGAATGCCGTAAACCACGCCAACGCTGTCCCCGCGTCACTGCTGATCGCCGTGGCCGAGTAGCCACCGGCCATCCAGTCGGCCACCTGGTCGGCGGCGCTGGGCGGCAGGGCTTCTGTCGCTGCGCCGGCGGGTGCCAGGGCCAGCCACTGGCCGTCGCGGCCTTGGGTCTCGAGGACCAGTTGCGCCGCGGGCAGCGTGCCATGCTCGGCGATGGCGGCGGTGATGAGCGCCACCTGCAGCGGGCTGATCGCCAGCTTGTCCTGGCCGAGTGCTGCCAGGGCAGGGTCGGTCACGGCACTGTCGGCGGCGGCCGCGGCAGCGGGCAGCCCGATGGCGGGCGGCTCGAACAGGCGCAGGGTCTCAAACAAGGCCCGCAGGCCGTCGGTGCCTAGACCCGCGCCGAGTTCGGCCAGCGCCATGGGGCAGCCCGCGCGCAGGGCGTCGGCCAGGGTGAGATCGCTGTCGGGCGTGGACACCCGGCAGGCGAAGTCGTGCGCGCCGAGCGCTAGCGCGTCGGCGCTGGCCGGCTGTTCCAGTTCGGCCGCGCCCATCGCCAGGGCACTCGTGAGAATAGCCGGCGCCAGTACCGCACCGGGCTGATACAGGCCTAGCGTGGCGCGGTTGAGCAATGGGGAGCGCGGGTCGTCGACCAGTTCGCTCCAGGTGGCGTCCAGCGTGTTGGCGTCAAAGGTGGGGTGCGAGGCCAGGGCCAGGATCTCGCCCGTTTCTGAGTTGATCAACACCACCGCGCCCGGTCGGTCGCCCAGGGCTTCGTCCGCGGCCTGCTGTAGCGCCAGGTCCAGGGTCAGTCGCACGCCGCGCCCGGGCGGGGGCGCGCCTAACATCGTGCCCAGCCGCCATAGCTCAAGCGCGTCATAGCCCTCGTCCCCGTGCAGCACGGGGTCAAAGGCCGCCTCGAGGCCGGCGGTGCCATACAGCGGCGAGACGTAGCCGAGCAGCGACGACAGGCCGGGGTATGCGTAGCGGCGCGTGTACTCGCCGGGTGCGCCCGCCGACTCGGCCAGGCTCTGCCCGGTGCGGTCAATGATTTGGCCGCGCGGGACGCGGCGCTCCAACAGGATGCGCCTTGGGTTATCGCCGCGCGCGGTGAGGGCATCGGCCCGGACGAAGCTCCAAAAACCGGTGGCGAGCACCACCAGCAAGAACGCGCCGACGAAAACCGCCGAGAGACGGTTGAGCTGGTTCGACATTGAATCCTTTTACTCCACGACAATCTGCATAGCAGCGGCCAGGTCGCGGGCCTGGGCCAGATAAGCGCCGGCGGTATTCAATTCACTGCTGGCGGGCTTTCTCCGTCATGGCCGTTGGGCCGCTGCTGCCCGCGCGACACCGACAGCCGCAGCAACAGCCCCACCAGGATAAAGTTCGCCACCAGCGATGAGCCGCCATAGCTCACGAAGGGCAGGGTCACGCCCGTCAGCGGCGTCAGCTTGATGACGCCGCCCATGATCAGCAGTGCCTGCACCCCCACCACGGCCGCCAGCCCGCCGGCGAGCAATTGCCCAAAGGCGCCGGCGGCGTCGGCGGCGATGCGCAGCGCCCGCAGCACCAGCACCGCGGTCAAGCCCACCGCCGCCAGGGCCCCGACCAATCCCCACTCTTCGGCGAGCGAGGCAAAGATAAAGTCCGAATGGGCCACCGGGATGATGCCCGGCGCGCCCATGCCGGGGCCGGCGCCAAACACCCCGCCTGCCGCCAGGGCGATGAGCGACTGCACGATCTGGTATGACCGGCCCGAGGGATCGAGCCAGGGGTTCCACCAGGCTTCCACGCGCAGGCGCACCACGTCAAATAGGAAGTAGCCAATCACCGCGCCCAACGCCAGCAGCGCCAGCCCGGCGGCCACGTACTCCCACCGGCCCGAGGCCAGGTACAGCATGCTGATGAACACGGCAAAGAACAAGGTGCTCATGCCCAGGTCGCGTTGGGAAACGAGCAGCACGGTGCTGAAGCTCCACATCACCAGCATCGGCAGAAAATACACCAACGCCTCGCGGCGCGGCGGCCCTGGCACGCGGTTGCCGGGCAGGGTATCAAACAGCAGCTCGCGCCGGTCGGCCAGGTACGAGGCCAGAAAGGCCACCAGCAGCAGCTTGAGGATCTCGGCCGGCTGGAGATACAGCCCGCAGCAGCCGAGCCACAGCCGGTCGCCAAAGCCGGAGGGGTTGACGCCCATCACAAAAGTAAGCCCGGTGAGGCTCAGCCCCACCAGCAGCCAGGTGTAGCGGAAGCGCCGCAGCCAGCGCAGATCGCCCGGCAGCAGCACCACGCCCAGCATGACCGCGGTGGCCACCACCAGCCACACGGTCTGCCGCAGGCCAAAGGCCGGCGTCAGGCGCCAGATGAGGGCCAGCCCCCAGCCCGAGAGCAAATACACCACCGGCAGGAGATAGGGATCGTGCCCCGGCAAGCGGCGGCGCACCACGCGCACGGCCACCCCGGCGCACACCAGCCAGACCAGCACGAACACAAACAAGCTCGGATCGCCGCTAGAGGCCCATGTACCCACGCGGGCGAAGGGCGCCAGGCTAAGCGCCACGGCCGCCGCCAGCACAAAGGCGACGGCCAGGCCCAGGAGCTGGGTTTCACGGCGCTGGCGATTGGGGTGGGGGCCTTGGAGCATGGGGCCGCTATCCCAGGTACTTGCCGACGAGGGGCTGGAGCTTGAGCTTGGTGCTTTCTGGGATCTTGGCGCGGTCGGTCATGATGGCGTCGGCCAGGGCCGAGGGGCAGGGGCAGTGGGCGCGATCGGCCGGGACACCCACCAGGGTGGTCAGGGCCTGCTGGGCAATGCCGGTGTTGGCGTTGAGGGTACGGATGACCATTTCCACCGTCACGGCCTCTTCGGACACGTGCCACACGTCATAGTCGGTGACGTGCGCCATGCAGGCGTAACACAGCTCGGCCTCGCGCGCCAAAAAAGCCTCCGGCGAAGTGGTCATGCCGACCAGGCTCATGCCCCACTTGCGAAAAGTATTGCTCTCGGCCTTGGTCGAGAAGCGCGGCCCCTCGATGGTGATAAAGGCGCCGCCCTTATGCACCGTGGCGCCGGTGGCCTGCACTGCCTCAAACAACTGCTGCGACAGCGTCGGGCAGAACGGGTCAGCCGTGCCCACATGCGCCACCAGCCCATCGCCAAAGAAGGTGCGCGGCCGGTCTTTGGTGTGGTCGTAGACTTGATCCGGGATGACGATGTGGCCTGGCGCAAAGTCTTCGCGCAGGCTGCCGCAGGCGCTCACCGCAATCACGCGCTCCGCCCCCAGCATTTTCAGCGCAAACAGATTGGCGCGGTAGTTGACCTCCGAAGGTGTCACCCGGTGCCCGCGCCCGTGCCGCGCCAAAAATGCCACGCGCTGCCCGGCCAGGGTGCCGACCACCACCGGGTCGCTCGGCCGCCCAAACGGCGTCATCACATCGTGCTCAACGACGTCGCTCAGGCCGGCGATATTGTACAGGCCGGAACCGCCGATAATGGCCAAGA
>CAYUYN010000297.1:0-2219 GCA_964449185.1 uncultured Anaerolineales bacterium
AAGGACAAGCTCAAGCAGAGCGGTCTAAGCCTCTCCGGCGGGCAGCAGCAGCGTCTGTGCATCGCCCGCGCCATCGCCATCCGGCCCGAGGTGATCCTGATGGACGAGCCCTGCTCCGCGCTCGACCCCATCGCCACGCTCAAGATCGAGGAGCTGATGCGCGAGCTGGTGCGCGACTACACCATCATCATCGTCACCCACAACATGCAGCAGGCCGCGCGGGTGTCCGACTTCACGGCCATGATGATGCTGACCGACACCAGCCGGCGCGCGGGCACGGTCATTGAGATCGGCGAAACCGACTCGATCTTTACGCGCCCGCGCGACAAGCGCACCGAAGACTACGTGACCGGCCGGTTCGGTTAAGGAGGCTGACCATGGCTCAACCCGTGCTGACGACGGTTCGTCTTCCCAACGGCCACGCCGCGCCCGAGCCCCAGTCGTTTTCGGTGCCGGCCCGCCACAACCCGCGTCTGCAGGCCCTCGTGGAGCGCCTGAACGCCGACGAAGAGCTGCGGCAGCTCTGGCGCTGCGCCAACGTCAATGTCGTCGACCGCCTGGGGCTGGGCGACAGCGGGGAGGTGCATGCCCGCATCGTGGCCAACGCGGCCCTCAAGCTGCTCCGGCTGCTGCGCGATGCCGGCGAGAATCCAGGCGTGACCGAGCAGCACCGGCTGGCCCCCGATGAGGCCGAGGTGGTCGTCGTCCTGGCCGCGGCCCTGCACGACCTGGATCTGGCCATCCACCCCGACCCACGGCCTGGCGGCCTGGCCCTGGCCGCCCTCAAGGCCCGCGACCTGCTGACCGCGCTGTATCCGGTGCGCGAGCGCACCATCCTGCTGGCCGAAGTCCTGCACGCCATCAGTGCCCTGGCGGCCGAGACACGCTGCCTGACCCTGGAAGCCAGCGTGCTCAAGCTGGCTGACGTCCTCGATATGACCAAAGGGCGGGCGCGGCTGCCGGCCGAGCTGGGCCATGCGCCGGATGGGGCCAGCCCCGCCGTGGTGGACGAGGTCAGCATTCAGCGTCACCGGACTCCGCCCGTGCGCGTGCTGATCCACCTGGCTGCCGCCGAGGGCGCGCGCCAGGTGGAAGCGCTGCTGAGCCGCAAGCTGCGGCTGACCGGGCTGGAAGGCCGCGTGGAGGTTTTAGCGCACGCATCCGGCGCCGGCGAGCCGGACCTGGTGCCCCTGCGCGTCTGGGGCGGTGGGCATTGACGCCGCCCGAGCACCAACCCAAGGAGATGCCTGTGACCACCGCCACTCGACCCGTGCTGGACCGCGACCTGCGCCAAATTCAGGATGACATCCTGCGCATGGGCAGCCGTATCGATGCCGCCATCGGCCTCGCCCTGCGCGCGCTGGCCGTGCACGACACCCGGCTGGCGCGCCAGATCGTGGCGGACGACGCGGTGGTGAACGCCTTGCGCTTTCACGTCGAAGAAGCCTGCCTGGCGTGCATCGCCACGCAGCAGCCCACGGCCAGCGACCTGCGCCTGGTGGTGGCCAATATTATCATCGCCAGCGAGCTGGAGCGCATGGCCGACTACGCGGCCGGCATCGCCACGACCGTGCTGCGCATGGGTGACGAGCCGCTGCCGCTGTCCCAGGCTGATCTGCGCAGCATGGCTGATGTGTGCTGCCAGATGGTGCGCGACGCCCTGGAGGCCTACGTTCGCCGCGACCCCGAAGCGGCGCGGGCCGTCGCGGCTCGCGACGATGTGTTGGACGATCTCTACAACCATATCTTTCGCGATATCCTGGCTCACATCCTGGATGACCCCTCGTCCACGACCCGCGCGCTGTACCTGCTGTTCTCCGCGCACAACCTCGAGCGCATCGGTGACCGGGTGGTCAACATCGCCGAGCGCGTGATCTTCATGAGCAGCGGCGAGCTGCGGGAGCTCAACGCCGGCCCCGACGCGCCGGTGTAAGCGGCTGGCCGGTGAGGGCCTTATCGCGATTAACATCATTTGATCGCTTTATACAGTGCCCATGACCCGGCTGCGCTACGCTGTGACCACAGCCCGATCCGCTCACCCGCGAGGGAGGCGCACATGCTGACGACGCCCCTGCCTAGCTCGGAAGACCGTTGGAACAGCCTGGCCGAAGCCGCGCACGCCAGCCGTGTTGAGCCGCAGTTTCGCCGGCTGCTGGCCGCGCTGGACTCCGGCTGGCACGTGGAGACACCGGTGTACCTGCGGCCGCGCTGGGGCGAGG
>CAYUYN010000297.1:2319-3589 GCA_964449185.1 uncultured Anaerolineales bacterium
ATGCCGCTGACCGATGTCCTCGCGCTGATCCTGGGGGGCGGCGCGGGCACCCGCCTCTACCCGCTCACCAAGCTGCGCGCCAAGCCCGCCGTCCCCATTGCCGGCAACTATCGGCTGGTGGACGTGCCCATCAGCAACTGCCTCAACTCCGGCATCGAAAAAATCTACATCCTCACCCAGTTCAATTCAGTCTCCCTCCACCGGCACATTACCCAGACCTACAAGTTCGACCTGTTCTCGCGCGGCTGGGTGCAGATCCTGGCCGCCGAGCAGACACCCCTGAGCCACGATTGGTACCAGGGCACGGCCGATGCCCTGCGCAAGCAGCGCACCGAGCTGGCCACGGTGGCCCCGCGCGATTTCCTCATCCTTTCGGGCGACCATCTCTACCGCATGGACTATGCCGCCTTCGTCAACGCCCATCGCGCGGCCGAGGCTGACGTGAGCCTGGCCGTGCTGCCGGTGCCGGCCGAGGAGGTTTCGCGCTTTGGCATCGTGCAGACCGATGCCGAGCAGCGCGTGCTGGCCTTCCACGAAAAGCCCACCGACCCGGCGCTGCTGGCGCAGCTCGCCACCTATCCCGACCCCCAGCGGCCCTACCTCGGCTCCATGGGTGTCTACCTTTTCCGGGCCGAGGCGCTGTATCACCTGCTCGACACCATCCCCGGACCGGACTTTGGCAAGCATATCCTGCCGGCCAGCCTGGCGGCCTGCAAGGTCGTGGCTTATCCCTTCGACGGCTACTGGGAGGACATTGGAACCATCAGCGCCTTCTACAAGGCCAACCTGGCGCTCGTCGAGCCGGAGCCGGCCTTCAGTTTCTACGACAGCGAGCGGCCCATCTACACCCACCCGCGGTTTCTGCCGCCCAGCCGGGTGGATCACGATTGCCTCCTGCACAAAGTGCTGCTGTCCGGCGGCGTGACGGTCAAGCACTCGCAGATCTACGAGTCCATCATTGGTATCCGCAGCCAGATTGGGCCGCAGGCGCGTCTGACGCGCACGGTCATGTTGGGCGCCGATTACTTTGCGGACGATCTCATCGGGGACGAGAGGCGGCGGCAGGGCCTGCCCGCGCTGGGGGTCGGGCCCCGCTGTGTCATCGAGGGCGCCATCCTCGACAAGAACGCCTGCATCGGCGCGGACGTCATCATCCGGCACATCCCCGGCCGCGCCGACCTGGAGACCGAGCAGTACGTGGTCCGCGACGGGATTGTGGTGGTCCTCAAAAACGCCACGCTCGCGCCGGGCACGGTGATCTAGCCTCCCC
>CAYUYN010000297.1:3689-5241 GCA_964449185.1 uncultured Anaerolineales bacterium
GTGGTGGTCCTCAAAAACGCCACGCTCGCGCCGGGCACGGTGATCTAGCCTCCCCCCACACCCCCACACCCCCGCTCTCCCACACCCCCACACTCTTCCTCCCTCGCATTTGACGCCGCCCGCCCCCCCCGCTACAATCCCCGCTTCTATTTCCTCCAGCCAGCCCTTTCCACCGTATGCAGATTCCTGCCACCGAAATTTTGGCCTGCACCTTGTGCGGCAGTCCGCTTGACCTCAACATCGCCCACATAAACCGCGCCCTGGAAGGGCGGGCCGCGCGTGCCTTGCAGGGTCTGCACCCGGCCTGGAGGCCGGACGAGCATGCGTGCCCCGACTGTGTGCTGCGGGCGGTGCATGCCCTGCGCGACCAGCGCAGCCCCACGTCCCTCCAGGCGGAGCTGCGGCTGTCCTACCCGGCCTACGCGCGCGATGATACCCACCTGCTGCCCACGCCCCTGCGCGTCCACGCCAACCCCCGTTACACCGGCCGCGGCGTGACCATTGCCTTTTTGGACAGCGGCTTTTACCCGCACCCCGACCTCACCGAACCGCACAACCGCATCCGCGCCCACGTAGACGCCACCGGCCCCGAGCCCGAGGAACGGCCGAACTTCAAGCGCGCCGAGGCCGCCAGTTGGCACGGGCTGATGGTGTCTGGCGTGGCGGCGGGCAACGGCCACCAGTCCGGCGGGCTGTACCGCGGCGTGGCCGGCGGCGCGCAGGTGGTGCTGGTCAAAACCGGCAACCGCCGCAACCGCCGCATCCCCGACCGCGACATCGTACGCGCCCTGCAGTGGGTGCTGGAGAACCACGAACGCTACGACATTCGCATCGTCAACATTTCGCTGGGGGGCGATGTGGCCTCGGCCGGCGAAGCCACGCCCCTGGACGCCTTGGTGGAAGACGCCGTGGCGCATGGCTTGGTCGTGGTGGCCGCCGCCGGCAATGGCGGCGTCAACCGCATTCTGCCGCCGGCCAGCGCGGCCTCCGCCATTGCCGTGGGCGGGCTGGACGACCAAAACTCGCTGGACCCGCGCTTCCGCCGCATGTGGCGGTCGAGTTACGGGCGTGGGGTAGGGGGCGTACCCAAGCCCGATGTGATCGCGCCTTCCATTTGGGTGGCGGCGCCCATGCTGCCGCGCACCTGGGTCCACAATGAGGCGCGGCTCCTCTGGCGGCTTGAGCGCGGCTCAGACCAGGAGCTCAACCGCTTTCTCAAAACCGAGTTGGCCCGCGTGCGCTTCAAGCGCGAGACCCTGCGCCAGCCTTTGGACGGCATCCGCACCGTCATCCGCCAGCGCCTCATCGAGCAGAAGTACATCCACCCGGATTACCAGCACGTGGATGGCACCTCCATGGCCGCGCCGACCGTCAGCGCCATCGTGGCCCAGATGCTGGAGGCCAACCCGCGCCTGAATCCGGCGCAGGTCAAGGACATCCTGGCCAACACCGCTCAGCCCCTGCGCTACGTCCCTACGGCCGAGCAAGGCTACGGCGCTGTCGAGGCTGCCCGCGCGGTGGCCCCGGCCCTGCGCGCCGCGGGCGGCCCCCT
>CAYUYN010000298.1:0-5238 GCA_964449185.1 uncultured Anaerolineales bacterium
CACCGGCGGCGGGGTGGCCGGGCCGGCCAGCGGCACAATCAGCTCGGGCCGGCGGCCCATAAAGCGATCGCGCGGCACGGCGTGCAGCCAGGCGTCGCGGCCGGCGCTGCTGGTCAGGAGCGCCAGGGCCGGTTCCGAGAAACCGCCCTGCCCAAAGCCCTCCACCACCAGCACCGGAAAGGTCAGCTTCCGCGCCAGCGCCAGCAGGGCCGCGGGCAGCGTGCCCACCACTAGCCCGCGAACGTGGACTTCGGCCAGGCGCTTGAGGGCGGCGGCATCGGCCAAACCACCCACCACCAGCAGGCTGCCGCGCATGCTCATGTCCACCTGGGCCGCCGTCAGCGCCTTGGTCAGGTCGTCACCGGCCAGGCGCAGCGGGGCAAAATCCTCTTGGCCGTTGCCCCACGCGCCCTCTATCAGGGCGCCGGTGGTCTCAATGACCACGCCCCTTGATTGCAAGATTGTGACCACGGAGCCGGGCACCCCGGCGCGCAGCTCAAACGGCCGGGAGATGGCGGCCACCAGGGCCTTGCCCCCGGCCGCGGCCACCAGCCGGCCTTCCACCGGCGAGCGCGCACTGCGCGGCAGCAGCCCAAAAAACACCTTGCGCCGCGCAATGGCCTCACCGGCCTTCACCGGGTCGCCGTCCTGCTTCAACAGGGCCTGGTCGGCCTTCTCGGGCGGCAGGCCCAGCTGGCGGGCAATGTCCACCAGCTTGTGGTGCTCGGCCAAGATGGTGCGGGCTACCACGGCCGAGGCCTCCAGGCGCTGGCGCAGCTCGACGATGACCTCGCCCGCCATCGGCAGCAGCCGCTCGCGGCGCAGGGTGGCCAGCAGGGTGACATGCGAGGTGCCGGGAATGTAAGCCATGTTACTGGGCGCCCCCCAGGCGCGTCTGCCACTCCTGCACGGCTTCGTAGCGCTTCTCGGCCGGCTTAGGGAAGGCGATGGGCCGGCCGCGCGCATCGATGATGATGCCCACGGCGCCGCCCCGCAGCGTAATCGTGCGGCCGCGGCCCGTGCCGAAGCCGGCATTGATAGTCGGGCGCGGGCGCAGCGTGAGCTTGCCGGTGCGGCCCAGGGCCAGGGGCAGCACTGCCAGGGTGCCGGCGCGCACTTCCACTTCCTTCTCGGCGCCGCCTTCTTCCACCAGCTTGGCCTGCAGCACCACATCGCCTTGGCGCACCAGCGGCCCGCCGCCCAGCAGTGAGACGGCCGTGCCCAATTCCACAAAGGCCAGCGAGTCGAACACCTGGGCCACGGCCACCGGGTTGTGCGGGGCCAGCGCGCCCAGCGCCGCCGCCAGATGATAGGGGTCCAACACCAGCCGGGTCACGCCGCTGGGCTGGAGCGCGTCAAGCAGCAGCAGGGCGGCCAGGCCGGGGCGGGGTGCCTGGCCTAAAACGGCCCCGCTGCCCAGGATCAGGCTGAACCACGGCAGCCCTTCGGCGCGCGGGCCGGGCGCCTCTTCGGGCCAATCGGGCCGGGCGCGCCGCAGGGCCGTGCGCAGCAAGTGGCGGGCCAGGGCGTGCTCCAGGTGCAGGTCGTGCTTGTCGCTGGGGATGGTATGCGGGCGCAGGCTCTTGTTGAGCATGAACTCGCGCAGTGCGTCGGTGCTGATCTCGCGCGGGATCCAGCGCGCCATGCTCTCCAGGGCGGCCTCGGCCTCGGGCCGCTCCAGGCTGGCCGCGGCGCTCTGGCCCAGGCCCAGGTCGGTGCGGACCGCGAGGTGGAGGTGGCCGCTCCAGGCCGCCGCCACAAAGGCGCTGGCCGAGCCGACATCCGCGTGCAGCACGCCGCGCGGGTAGGCCGGCAGCTTGCTGACAAAGCGCGCGAAGGTGCCGGCCGCCTGCGCGGTGGGCACGATGTGGCCGCCGGCCCACTGGGCCAGGTCGCTATAGCCGCCAATCGCTTCGCGGCGCAGTTCTTCGTAGACCTTGGCCAGCTCGGCGCGCGCCGGGCCCAGCCGCTCATAGCCAAGCTGCGGCTGCGCATTGGGCGCAATATACACGCGCGCCACCTTGTCCAGCAGCTCGTGGAGCCGCGGGGCCAGGTCGGCGTTGCCCACAAAGAGCGCGCGCGCGCGGGCCTCGGACGGCAGCAGGTGGCAGGCCAGCGCCACGGTCTCCACCAGCTTCAACAGGGCCTCGCTGGCGCCGCCATCGGTGCCGCCGGCAATCAAAATCAGCTCGGGGCGCGCGGCGATGACGGCGTCGATCTGTTCGTCTTCGCCGCGCCGGTCGCCCAGGCTGAAGGTGTCGAGCACGTTGAGATAGCTGCTGGCAGCCACGCGCCGGGCGCTCTCGAGCGAGACGTCGGGCAGCAGCCCCACCAGCACGGTGCGCACGGCCGGGCCGGCGCTGGAGGTAGCCACAAAGGCATCGGCGCCGCGGCCATCGCTGCTGGCCGGCATGATCAGGCGCGCGCCGTCGTCCAGCAGGGTGCGGCCCGTGATGGATTGCAGCTCGAGCAGGGCGTGGCGCATGCCCTCCGAGGCGTCGGCGTAGGGCGGGTCGATCGTGCTGGGCGCCTCGCCAAAGCCCACCAGGCGATAGCCGGTCTCGACCACGTCGAAGAGCAGCGCGCGCGTGGTGGCCGTGCCAAAATCAACCGCCAGGATCGTATCCGCCGCGAGGTTTTCGATGTCCATGCTGGGTTAGCGCTGGGCCACGAAGGACCAGAGGGCACTGGCGCGCTCGGCAAAGATCGCGATGCTGGCGGCGAGTGCGCCGGCGTACATGACGCCGAAGGCAATGCCGATAAAGACCTGGCCGATGGCGGCCACGGGCCTCACCAGGGCGGGGCGCTCCACCGGCCCGCCCGCTTCAGCGCGCGCGCCGTAGTAGAAGAAGCCCAGGGTGGCCAGGGTGCCGATCACCACAAACAGTGCTTCGAGCGCTGTCTCAAAAAAAGCGTCGCCGGCGCCCGCGGGCAGCAGCGAAATAAAGGTGGCGCCGGTCTGCGGCAGCAGGGTGCCGGTGATGGCGCCGCCCACGGCCACGGCCGCGCCCACGCCCGCCATCAGGGCGATCACCAGGCCGCCGGCCCGGCTGGCCACGCGCAGGGTCTTCAAGATCAGCAGCAGCCCGCCCACCAGCACGGGCAGCACCGGCCACGCCAGCGTGCCCAGGTTGGGGGTCTGCCCCGCGCTCGGGGCCAGCGTGGCCAATAGCGGCGTCACCAACTGCGGCTGGATGACGGTGAACCAGGCCAACACCACGGCATAGCCGGCCGACAGGCCGATGAACAAGTGCACCGCGATGCGGTAGACCGGGTTGTCGGCCACCAGGTAGCTTAGCAGCGCCAGGGTCAGCAGTACGGCCAGCAGGCCCGAGATGGTTTCAATCATGGCCGGCCACCCGATCGCCTTCGCCCGCGCACGCCCAGCCCACGCTGGGCAGCGGCCACGGCGGCGTATACCGCGTTGCCGCCCGCAATCAACAGCACCGCCGCCCACAGGCCGCCGCCCAGCGCGCTCCAATGGCGGCTGGCCAGGCCCGGCAGGCCGGCTTGCTGTTCGTATTGGGCCGCGCCCAACAGCCCGGCCACCAGCCCATCCAGTTGGGGCGTGTCGCCCTCGATGTAGGGCCGCACCATCGGCTCGGCGCCGGCGCTGACCACCGCCAGCCGCGGGATGCCGGCCGCGTAATTCTGGGTCTGCTCGACCCAGGCCCGGGTGTCGTCGGGCGCGGCGCTGATCAGCACCACCAACCCAAAATCGCCCAGGCCGTTGACCCCGCGCAGAATGGGCTGCGACCACAGGGCCGTGGCCGGGCCTTCGCCGGTGAAGTCGGCCAGGAACACCGAGCGCGGCGCCGAGGCAAACTGCAGCAGACCCACCGGGCCGCCGGGGACATAGCCCAGGTTCAGAAATTGCGTGCCGTACGTGTAGCTCACCTGGGCGCGCGCCGAGATGTCAGCAGCCACCTGTTCGAGCACGCTTTGAGCCACGGCCGCGCCCAGCGGCCGGGTGCTCACGGCCACCACCGGCACGCCGCGGTTCATCAGGTGCGTGACGATGGCCACCGCGCCCGGGCTCAGTTCGCCCTGCTGCGCAGGATCGTAATCGAAGGCCACCAGGGCCGGCTGGTTAACCGGCGCCAGGTTGACGGCATTGAAGGCCGCCTGGGCCTCGCGGCTGATGGAGGTCGGCGCCCCAAACATGTCGGGCAGCACAAACTGCGGGATGAGGATGGCCAGGGCCAGGACCGTAAAGACCAGCCAGCGCTCGAGGTGCAGACCCAGGCGCGAGGTTTTCTGGACCAGCGGGTACGCCGCCTCTTCTTCGGCCAGCAGACCGGCCAGCACCTTGGCCTGGGCGGCGTGGGTCTCGGCCACCACCTGGCGCTGCACCGGCGTGGCGCTCTTGCGCGGTTGGGACACGGTGGGCTCGGCGCGCAGCACGCCGCGCATGCCGGCCAGAACGCCCACATTCTCTTCGTAGGAGTCGGCCTCGGCCTCGGCCGGGTGTTCCACATCCACTGGCCGCATCGCGGCCAGCCAGGCGGGCAGCGCGCCGTCGGCCATGTCTTCGGTGGCGGGGACGAGTTCCTCTTCTTCGTCGGCGGGCCGGCCTGTGGGCGCGGCCGCCGGCGGTTGGGTGCTGGTGGTGGCGGTGCCCGACCGCGGCGGGATGCCGCGCAGGGCACGCAGCCAATCGGGCATGGCCTCGGCCGACTGCTGTTCCTGCGTGGGCACGCCGCGCAGGGCCTTGAGCCAGTCGGGCATGTCTTCCACGGCGGTCGGCTCGGCCGCGGCTTCATCGATACCGCTGGGCGCAGCCTCCACCACGTCGGGCGCGGCCGGGGCGGCGCTGCTGACCGTGGACAACTCATCCAGCCACGCCGGGCCCGGCTCGGGGCTGGTCTCGCTGGGTTCGGCGGTGCGGGTGGCCGCCAGCCACGCCAGGGTCTCATCGTCCAGGGGCGGCAGGTCGCTGGCCTCAGTCGGCGTCGGCGGGGTGGGTGGGGCTGCGGCCTGAGCCTGCAAGTTCTGCAGCCAATCGGGCACTTCGGCCGGCGTCAGGGTCTCCGATGGCTCGGGCGGCGAGGGCGGCGGGCCGCTGGGCCGCAGCCAGGCGGGCACGTCTGGCTCGGGCTGCCGCTCCAGACCGGTTTCGACAGCGGCTTCGGGCTCACGCGCCGGCAAGTTGCGGAGCCAATCGGGCAATTCTTCTTCGGCCCGCGCCAATTCCGCTGCGTTCACCGCGGCGGTGTCCACCGGCTCATCCAGCTCGGC
>CAYUYN010000299.1:0-5227 GCA_964449185.1 uncultured Anaerolineales bacterium
GCGTCGGGGATGGAGGGCAGTGACACAAAGGACAGGGTCATAAACGGCGAGTTCAGCGGCGAGCCCAGGTCGCGCGCGGCGGCATTCAGCTCGGTCAGCGCGGCGTTGACCTCGGCGGCCGGGCGGTCGCTCATCAGGCCGGCCAGGGGCAGCGGCAGGGAGGCCAACACCCGGCCCCCGGCCACGGCCACAAAGCCGCCGCGCATCTTGGCCAGCGCACGCACACACGCGGCCAGGTCTTCGTCGTTGGCGCCGACCACGATGAGGTTGTGGTGGTCGTGGGCCACCGTGCTGGCGATGGCGCCGCGCTGGAGGCCAAAGCCCTTGGCCAGGGCGACGGTGATGTTGCCGTTCTGGCCGTGGCGCTCCACCACCGCCACCTTGAGCACGTCCTGCGCCGGGTCGGCCTGCACCAGCCCGCCCCGCACCGGCACCACAGCCTCCACCAGGTGATTGATGATCTGGTCGGGCACGATCTCGATCACGCGGGCACGGGCGCAAGTGCGCGTGCGCGAACGCGCCCGGTCGCCGGGGGCCTTCAGCGCAAAGTGCGCCGCCTTGGTGCCGCGCTTGACGTGCACCGTGTTGCGCAGCCAGGCCGCGTACTTCACCGGCGGCACGCTGACCACCAGGCGCCCGGCCTCGGCCACCAGCCGTCCGCCCACGTACACCTGCGCGGGCACGATGGGGTTGAGCTGTTCGGACAGGATCAGGTCTGCCCAGCGCCCCGGCACCAGCGCGCCCAGTCGGTCGTCCAGCCGGAAGTGCTCGGCCGCATTGAGCGACGCCATCTGGATGGCCTGCATGGGCGCCAGCCCCAGCCGGATGGCTTCGTTGACGTTGTAGTCAATGTGGCCCTCGCGCTGCAGGTCGGCGCAGAACTTGTCGTCCACGCAGAAGAGCATGTGGCGCGTGGGCAGCTTTTCGCGCACGATGCCGGCCACCAGTTCGCGCAGGTTGCGCTCGGAGGAGCCTTCGCGGATGATCACCGCCATGCCCATCGCCAAGCGCGCCCGCACGTCGTCCACCGTCACGCACTCGTGGTCATCCGCCAGCCGCGCGGCGGCGTAGGCTTCCAGGTCCTGACCTTCCAGCCCGGCCGCGTGGCCATTGGCAATTTTGCCGCGCGCGTGAGCGGCCAGGATTTTGCGCAGGTAAGGGGCCTGCACCCCCAGCACCTTGGACGGGTCCAACTCGCCCAGGCTGATGGCCTCGGGCCAGGCCATGGCCCGGCGCACCTCGGCCGGCCCCAGCTCGCCGCCGGTGGTCTCCAGGCCGGGCGCCGTCGGCACGCGCGACGACACCTGCACAAAAATGCGGTACGGCAGGGTGGGCAGTGCGCGCAGGAATTCGGCCAGCCCCTCGTAGCCGGCCACGTTGGCCACTTCCATTGGGTCCACCAGCAGGGTGGTGGTGCCGGTGGGGACGATGACCTCGGCCAGGCGGTCGGGTGTGAGCAGGGCCGACTCGATGTGGATGTGGGCATCCACAAAGCCCGGCATGGCATACTTGCCGCCGGCGTCCACCGTGACGCGCGCCTCGCGCTGAATGCCCGGCAGCACCGAAACGATGCGGTCGCCGGCGATACCGATGTCCGTTTCGACCACCGTCTCGCGGTAGACGTCCACCAGGCGCACGTTGCGCAGCAGCAGGTCCAGGGGACGGTGCCCGAGCGCGGCGTGGATCTGATTTTGGAGAACTTGCAGGGGGGAGCCGCCCCCAACCGCCTCAGACACCGCGCTCTCCACGCACGTAGGGCAGCCCCAGCGCGGCCGGCGCCCCCAGGCGCTTGCGCAGCGCGGCGCGCGAGCCGATGACCAGCACCAGGATAGTGAAGGCGTACGGCAGCATCTTCATAAAATAGCCCAGGTAGGGGTTATAGAAGAAAGGGTTGCGCAGCCCGAGGAGCACGGCCGGTCCCTGGATGTCGAGCGTCAGTCGCCGCAGCGCGCCAAAGGCATACGAGCCGAAGGCCGCCCGGAACGGATCCCACTGCGCGAAGATGACCAAGCCGACGGCAATCCAGCCCTGGCCGCCGGTGGTCAGCTCGCTAAACCAGCCGGGCGAAATGGCCAGGCTGATGCTGCCGCCGGCCAGCCCGGCCAGCATGCCGCCCACAATGACGTACAGGTAGCGCAGCCGATACACGTTGAGGCCCATCGCATCGGCCGCGGTGGGGTTCTCGCCAATGGCGCGCAGGTGCATGCCGGGCCGGGTGTAGTTGATGTAGGCCCAGACCGCCGGCACCAGCACATAGCCGATATACACCATCACGCTCTGGTGCGTAAAAAAGATTGGGCCGAGCAAGGGGATCAGCGACAGGACGGGCACCGTGTAGATGGGCAAAAACGAGGTGGCGCCAGCCTTGCTCAGTCCCGCTCCAAACACCAGGCTCAGCCCGGCGCCCAGAAAGGTGAGGGCCAGGCCGCTGACGACCTGGTCGGCCTGGAAGTGGATGGTGACGATGCCGTGCAGCAGGGCCAACAGGCCGGCCGCCAGCATGGCCACGGCCAGCCCCAACCAGCCATTGCCAGTGGCCACCGTGACGCCAAAGGCGGCCATGGCCCCGATGAGCATCATGCCCTCGACACCCAGGTTGAGCACGCCGGAGCGCTCCGCCAGCAACTCGCCAATGGTGGCGAACAGCAGCACCGTGCCCGAGGCCACGCCGGCCTGCAGAATGATGATGGGATCCAAGTTTCAAAGCTCCAATCAGGCGCTGACGCGCACGAGCCGCACCCGGTAGCGCAGCAGGACCTCGCTGGCGATGAGCGCAAACAAGATCACGCCCTGGATCAGGCGCGGCACGCCCGAGGGCTGGATCTCGCGCCCAGCCAGGATCAGCGCGCCAAAGAGGATGGAGACCGGGACGAGGGCCAGCGGGTTGAGCTTGGCGAGCCAGGCCACGATGATGCCGGTAAAGCCGTAGCCCGGAGAAATGGCCGCCTGGAGCCGGTGCACAACGCCGCTGATCTCCGACATGCCGCCCAGCCCGGCCAACGCGCCCGAGACCATCAGCACCAGCACGGTGTTGCGGGCGATGTTGAGGCCGGCGTAGCGAGCCGCGCGCGGGTTATCGCCGATCAGCCGGATCTCATAGCCCCACAGGCTGCGGTTGAGCAAATACCAAACCACGAACGCGGCCGCGATGGCCAGCACCAGGCCGAAGTGCGTGGTCAGGCCGCGCAAGAACGGGAATTGCGATCCAAAGTCCGTCAGCCGCGGCAGCCAGGCGGTCTTGGGGAAGGCGCGGCTCATTTGGAAGCCGCCTTCGCTCCAGACGCCGAAAATGAAGTAATCGACCAGCGCCAGGGCGATGTAGTTCATCATCAGGGTCGTGATGATTTCATTGACCTGGAGCCGGGCCTTGAGCAGGGCCGGGATGAGCGCCCACAGCGCGCCGTACACCACGCCAAACAGCAGCATGACCGTCAGCATGAGCAGGCGCGGGGCCGTTTCGGGCACGATGCCCGCCAGCACCACGGTGCTGGCCCCCAGCGCTCCCATGTAAAACTGGCCCTCGGCGCCGATGTTCCACAGCCGCATGCGGAAGGCCACCACGGCGGCCAGCCCGGTGAAAATGATGGGCGTGGCCTTGACCAGGGTGTCGGAGAAGACGCCGAGGCTGCCGAAAGACGCCTGGGCAATATGGACATACGCCGCCCACGGGTCGCCACCCACCAACTTCAGGACCACCGCGCCGATTATCAGCGCGGCGACGATGGCCCCAAAAGAAATGGCCGGGCTCAGCCAGGCGGGCGGGTCGAGGCGCGGCTCCACTTGCAGCCGGTAAGGCAGCCGAAAGCGGGGAGCGGCACCAGGGCTTGTGGTGGACAACCTAGGCCTCCTTCGTCATCGGCACACCGGTCGCGGTCTCAGCCACCGGCGCCGCCTGGCCGCCGGTCATCATCTGGCCAATGGTGTCGGTGTCCTGATCGAGCACTTCGCCGGCGATACGGCCGTCATACATCACCACCACCCGGTCGCTCAGCGCCAGGATTTCCTCCAGCTCTTCGGAGATCAAGAGGATGGCCGCGCCGGCCTCGCGCTGCGCCAGCAGCAGGTGCTGCACGCCCTCGATGGCGCCCACATCCAGCCCACGGGTCGGCTGCACCGCAATGAGCAGCCGCGGCTTGGCCGACAGCTCGCGGGCCAAAATCATGCGCTGCAGGTTGCCGCCCGACAGCAGCCGCACGCGGGTGCTCACGTTCGGCGCCAGGATGCTGTACTCGTCCTTGAGCTGCTCGGCCTGCGTCTTGGCGGCCAGTTGATTGAGCGACCAGCCGCGCGCCACCGGCGCGTGGTGGTAGCTCTTCATGATGACGTTGTCGGTAATGCTCAAATTGGGCGCGGAACCCACGTGGTTGCGGTCTTCGGGGATGTGCGCCACGCGCTTCTCAATGGCACGGCGCGCCCCCAGGTTGACCATGAGCTCGCCGCTCACCAGCACCCGCCCGGCGGTGGCATTGCGCAGCCCGGTAATGACTTCGGCCAGCTCCGCCTGCCCGTTGCCGGCCACCCCGGCCACCCCCACGATTTCACCGGCGCGCAGGGTCAGGCTGACCTCGTGCAGGGCCGGCAGGCCTTTATCGTTGTCGGCGCTCACGCCTTCGACGGCCAGCACCACCTCGCCCGGCGCGCGCGGCTGCTTGTCCAGGCGGAACAGCACCTCGCGCCCCACCATGAGCCGCGCCAGCTCCTTCTGATTGGTGCCACCAATCGGCAGCCCGGCCGCGGTCACGCGCCCTTTGCGTAGGACCGTCACGCGGTCCGCGATCTTCATCACCTCGTTCAGCTTGTGGCTGATGAAGACGATAGACTTGCCATCGGCGCACATGGCGCGCAAGGTACCAAACAGGCCCTCGATCTCCCGCGGCGCCAGCACGGCGGTCGGCTCGTCCATGATCAGCACCTGGACGCCGCGGTAGAGCATCTTGAGGATCTCGACCCGCTGCTGCTCGCCGACGGAAAGCTGCCAGATCTTGGCCTGCGGGGACACGCGCAGGCCATACTGTTCACCCACCGCCAACATGGTCTTGTCGTAGTCACGCAGCCGCAGCCAAAAGCGCGGCCGGTCGAGCCCGAGGAGGATGTTTTCGGTGACGGTCTGCGACTGCACCAGCGTAAAGTGCTGGTGGATCATGCCCAACCCGGCGGTGATAGCGGCACGCGGCGAGTTGAAGCTCACCGGCTGCCCGCGCACCAGGATCGAGCCGGCCTCGGGCTT
>CAYUYN010000300.1:0-5226 GCA_964449185.1 uncultured Anaerolineales bacterium
CCAGGCGGTCTGGTTGAACGACTTGTCGTCCACGCCGCCGGTGTCGGTCACTTCGCACACCTTCAGGGCGGGCGCGGCGTCGGTCGGCGCCGCCGTGGGGGCGGTCGTGGCGGTTGGGACGGGCTGGGTGGCCGGCGCGCACGCCGCCAACACCAGCGAGGCCAGGATCAAAACGGACATCCATTTCAAAGCGATTTTCTTCATTTTTTTTCTCCTCCAAAGAGAAAAGAGCGGGGACTGCTGCTTCGATTATACCGGAAAGCGCCCCCCGGACAAGCGCCGCCCGGCCTCAATACCTCAGCGCCTCGACCTCGGCCCTGCTGGGCAGCGCCGGCACCACGCCCAACCGCGTGCACGCCAACGCACCGGCAAACGTCGCAAACCTCACCGCCGTAATGAGCGGCTCGCCCTCGGCCAAGGCTACGCCCAGCGCGCTGGTAAAGGCATCGCCCGCCCCGGTGGTGTCCACTACGCCCCCAGGGACCGGCTGGCCCAATACGTGGTGCGCCTCCCCCTCGGGCGTGATGATCAGCGCCCCCTCGCTGCCCAGGGTCACCACCAGGTGCCGCGCACCCTGGCCCTGCAGTCGCTTGGCCAGTTCCAGCGTGTCGGTCGGGTCGTCCGGCGCCAGGCCGCACAGGATGCGCAGCTCGCTCTCATTCGGTGTCAGCACGTCCACGGCCGCCAGCAGGTCTTCGTCCAGCGGCTGCGCCGGCGCCGGGTTCAGGATCGTCGTCACGCCGTGCCGCCGGGCCAAGTGCATCGCCCGCGCCGCGGTGGCCGGAGCAATCTCCAGCACGCTCAGCACCGCCTGGCTGGAGGCGATCAGGCTTTCGGCCGCGTCCACGTCGGCCGGCGACAGCAGGTGGTTGGCGCCCATATCCAGCACGATCTGGTTCTGCCCCACGGCATTGAGCGTGATGAAGCCCACGCCGGTGTTGCGCTCGCCCGTGCGCCGCAGGTGGGTCGTGCCCACCCCCTCGGCCGCGTACAGCCGCGCGGCCACGTCCCCAAACAAGTCCGTGCCGATAACAGCCACCAGGTGGCTCTCGGCCCCCAGCCGCGCCGTCCCCACCGCCTGGTTGGACCCCTTGCCCCCCGGCCCCATGTCAAAGTCCGACCCAATCAGCGTCTCCCCCGCCACGGGAAACCTGGGCGCGCGCAGTGTCAACCCAACCGCAAAGCTGCCGACGACGGTGAGGCGGGGACGCGTCAGGGACATGGAGGGTTCTACCGCTTCCACGCCTGCAGCATATACTCATAAAACTGCGCCTTATCCACCGTCGCCAACACCTTCACCCGTTTGCCGCCCGGCTTCACGATCGTCCGGCCCTGGCTGACGCCGGTGGGGATGATGTCCGTTTCCAGCTCGCGCGTGGTGAACAGGTCGGGCCGGCCCAGCGCGGCCGTGGTGAGCACGTCCCAGAAATAATAGTCCTGGTGCGTCACCAGCGCATAGCACTGCCCCGCCAGGTCCGACAGCGGGTAGCGCCGGTTGCGCGCGAGGGTGTGCACGAACTCCGAGGTCACCTTGACGTTGTTGGTGATGTCCAGCGGGCACAGGGTGATGGGGATGTCGGTCTGCCACAAGCGGTGCGCGGCCATTGGGTCCCAGTACACGTTCCACTCCGCCGTCACGTCCTGGCCGCCCTCGAGGATCGGGTCGATGTTGCCGGGCACGTCAAAGGCCCCGGCCATCCAGTAAATCTCCTTGATCTTCGCCGCCAGGCTCGGGTCCTGGTCCAGCGCCGCCATGATCGTCGTCACCGGCCCGGTCTCGAGGATCGTGATGGGCTCCGGCGCCTCGCGCAGCACCCGCGCCATGAAGTCCTGCCCCGGCTCGGCCACCAGCGGCGCCCGCACCCCGTCGTTGTCATTAAGAATGGGGAGGTGATCGACGCTGAACGAGTCGCGCCGGAAGATGCGGGGAAAGGGGTTGAGCCCGCGCACGGTGCTGGCCGCCACGGGCACGTCGCTGCGGCCCATCAGGTCCAAGATCTTGCGGTTCGCGCTCACGGCCGGGGCCAGGTAGCAGTCGGCCTCCGTCACCACCACGCCCAGCACCTGGACGTGCTCCATGGTCAGCAGCAGCACCGTGGACAGGTAATCGTCCACGCCCCCGTCTTGGCTAAAAAGCACCGGTTGTTTGGCCATGCAGCTTTCCTATGAATGACGAGGTTGGAGGGAGGTAAGTGCCGACTTATGCTATTCAGGGTCCAATCCGAAACACCGCCCCGCCCCCATGATCCACCACATACAGCTCCCCGGCCTCATCTTCTCCAAAAGAGCTGATCGTAAAGGCGGTGCGGGCAAACGGCGCCGACGACCAGGTGTCGTCGTTGGGCACCAGGGTCCAGAGGTTGCCGGTACAGTAGTCGCCGTAGAAGTACACGCCGTTCAGTTCCGGGAAGTGCGGCCCGCGATACACATAGCCGCCCGTCACCGAGCAGCCGCCCGTGGCCTGCGGGTACTCCGCGATCGGCGGCACCAGTGCCAGCGCCGACGACGGCTGGCCTTCAAACGTGTGCAGGCCCTCGAAGTAGTTCCAGCCGTAGTTCTCGCCGCCCGGGCTGCCGGCCGCCTGGTAGCTGATCTCTTCGTAAGCATTCTGGCCCACATCGCCGATAAACAGGTCGCCCGTGCCGCGGTCAAAGCTAAAGCGCCACGGGTTGCGTAGGCCATACACCCAAATCTCCCCGCGCCCTAGCGCAGCACTGCCGCCCGCAAACGGGTTGTCGGTCGGGATAGCATACGGCAACTCGTCGCCGCTCACGTCCAGCCGCAGCAGCTTGCCCAGCAGCGAGCGCGGGTTCTGCGCGTGGTCCTGCGGGTCGCCGCCCGAGCCGCCGTCGCCCAGACCCACGTACAGGTAGCCGTCTGGCCCAAAGGCCAGGTGCCCGCCGTTGTGGTTGGGGTAGGGCTGCTCCACAAACAGGATGGTGGCGCAGTTGCCTGGGTCGGCCGTGCCGGCGTCCGGCGGCGACACCTGGCACCGGTCCACGTGCGTGTCCCCGGCGGTGTCGGTGTAGTCGATGTAGAACAAGCCGCTCTCGGCAAAGTCGGGCGAGAAGGCCAGCCCCAGCAGGCCCTGCTCGTTGCCCTCGTCGCCTACCGGCCCGGTGATATCCAGCCAGGGCTCGGCTCGCCGGTTGTTGGCCTCAATCAGGCTGATCAGCCCGGCCTGCTCCACCACAAACAGCCGCTGCGAGCCATCGCCCGCGTGCGTCAGCAGCACCGGCCGCGTAAAGCCGGCGGCCACCAGGTCAAAGGTGTAGGCCGCCGGGTCAAAGACACTCGGTTGGCCGGGCGTGGCCGTCGCCGGGTCGGTGGAGGCTGCGGTCGGCGCGGTCGTGTCGGTGGCGGCCAGCGCCTCCGTGGCTTCGGGCGCGGTCGTTGGCGCAGCCGCCGGCTCGGTCGTCACCGACGCATTCACCGTGGCGGGCACTTGTGTCACTCGTGTCGCGGTCGCGGCGGGATCATTGGCGCCGCAAGCGGCCAGCATCAGGCTTCCGGCCGCCAGGACACTCGTGAGGCGCAGGCAAAGCCTTACTCTTGCCACAGGTGTAAATCCCCGTATGGCCCTCACCCGCCCTCCATTCTGGAAAAGTCTGTCGCGCACAGCGGTCGTCTGTCCTTCAGCCTTCCCGCGAAGCGTTCCCGCGAAGCGTTCATAGGATCCTTCTTCGATAAAGTATCGCCAGCATCAGCGCCGCCTCGACGCTAAAGGCCACGGCATTTGCCAGGGCCAGCCCCGCAAAGCCGAGCGCGGTGCCCATAAACACCCTTGCCAGGCCCACGTACAGCGCCACGGTCACCCCCGCCAGCAGCAGCGGGGTGCGCGCGTCCTTGTGCGCATAGAACGTGCGCGCCGCCACGTCTACCAGCGAATGTCCTGCCAGGCCCAGCATAAACATCTGGGCGGCCAGGATCACCAGCTCGGAGTTCTCCGCGGTAAAGGCGCGGCCCTCAAACAGCAGCTTGACCCCCGGCCGCATCAGCACCAGCGCGGCCAGGGTGATGGGCACGGTCAGCGCCAGCAGCACCGCCACCGCCCGCCGCAGCAGGTGCTTCAGTTCGGCCCGCTCCCCTCGGCTCACCATCTCGGCCAGGGTCGGCAGCAGCGCCGTGCCCGCCGCCGTGCCGATGACGGTCTCGGGTAACTGCATAATCAGCCAGCCATAGGCCAGCGCCGTGACGGCGCCCGTGCCCAGGCCCGAGGCCAGGCTGTCGTTGGTGATAAAGACCACGTGCAGCAGGGCCACGGTCAGCACGCGCGGGCCCATCAGCCGCAGCACGCGCTGCACCTGCGGGTCGCTGAGCGCGATGCGCGGGGTCCAGCGGAAGCCATAGCGCACCAGCCCCGGCACCTGGATGAGCAGGTGCAGCGCCGCGCCAAGTATGACGCCATACACCAGGCCGTGAATGCCAAAGCGCGGCCCCAGCACGATGACGCCCACGATCTGCCCCAGGTTGTACAGCAGCGGCGCCAGCGCCGGCAGCAGGAAGTGCTGGTTGGCTTGCAGCGCGCCCATGACCAGCCCACTGACCGAAAAGAGCAGGGTGGCGATCAGGTTCAGCCGCATCAGCTCGGCCACCAACTGCTGCTGCTCCAGGCCAAACCCGGGCGCCACCACGCGCTGCACCAGGAACAGCGGCACCAGCGCCACCACCACCGCGGCGCCAGCCGTGATGACGAAGGCCAGGTTGGTCACCATCGAGAACAGCCGCCAGGCCGCGTCGCGCCCCTCGCGCCCCAGCACTTCATTGAGGATGGGGATAAAGGCCATCGCCAGCGCGCCGCCCGAGATGAGCGCAAAGAGCAGGTCGGGCAGGTTGTTGGCCGTGTTGTAGGCGTCCAGCACCGGGTCCAGCCCAAAGAACTGCGCGATCACCCGCTGCCGGCCCAGCGCCACAATCTTGTCGAGGCCAAAGAACGCGCCCACCAGCACCGTGGCGCTCAGCACCCGCCGCACCGAGGCGGGTACCCGCGCCCACACCCCGCGCGCTGGTGTCCTGACGATCTTCGCCTCTACCTGTGGCACTTCAGTCACGCGCCCTCGCTTTCTTTTACCGGAGCTGATAAAGGATCGCCAGATCCACGCTGAGCCAAAAACTTAGCCACGAATTTCACGAAGGTCAATCCCAAAAAAATCCGTGCAATCCGTCCTTATCGGTGTAATCCGTGTACAGAGTCTTCTGAGCTCACACACCATCAACGGATCACGC